>ONNL01000037.1 GCA_900319195.1 uncultured Ruminococcus sp.
ACTTGCTATTTCTAAAAATTTATGTTATAAGCGGCGTGTCGCCGCCTCCTTGTTCGCGGTAAAGTAACAATTAACAGGAAATCTTTTCCGCGTCTCTTGCTATTTCTAAAAATTTATGTTATAATGTATAATGTATCATTATGGACTAAGGAAGGGTATGAATAATTTGATTTACCTTGATAATGCGGCAACTACCAAGCCGTGTGCGGAGGCTGTCGCGGCGGCGGCTGACGCAATGACGGAGCATTTCGGGAATCCGTCCTCGCTCCACAGGGCAGGACTCGACGCTCAGCTCATAGTTGACGGGGCAAGACGCGCAATAGCGGACGCTCTCGGAGTTGACAGGGAGACTATATATTTCACGTCGGGAGCTACCGAGAGCAATAACCTTGCACTCCGCGGTATTTCGGCGGCTTACGGCAAAAGACGCGGCAGGATAGTCATATCGGCTGTTGAGCACGCTTCGATAGAGGAGACTGCCTCTGCCCTTGAAGAAAAGGGCTTTGAGGTCGCAAGGGTATCACCGCGAAGCGACGGACGCTTCTATCCCGAGGACTTTGTGAATGCCTGCGATGACAAGACCTGCCTGCTGAGCATTATGCGCGTGAATAACGAAAACGGCTATATACTGCCCGTCCCCGAGGTGTTCAAGGCGGTAAAGAAAAAGTTCCCCGATATCATCACACACTGCGACTGTGTGCAGGCTTTCATGAAGCTGAAGGTGGGGGCAAAATCGCTCGGAGCGGACATCATCTCCCTCAGCGGTCACAAGATACATGGTGTCAAGGGCGTGGGAGCTGTATACATTAAAAAGGGAGTGCGTGTCGTTCCCATAATGACGGGCGGAAAGCAGGAAAAGACCGTCCGCTCGGGAACTGAGAGCGTACCTGCGATAGCGGCTTTCGGAGCGGCAGTCAAAAAATATGCTCCGACGATAAGCGAGCGATATGACAGGGTGTCGGCGCTGAAAAGCTATCTGCTCGGCAAAATATCAGCAATTGAAGGCATTGAGATAAACTCCGCGGACGACGCTTCACCGTATGTGATAAATATTTCCGCGGCAGGAAAGCGCTCGGAGATAATGCTCCACTACCTTGAGGGCAGGGAGATATATGTCTCAAGCGGCTCTGCGTGCTCGAAGGGTGCACAGAGCGGAGTGCCTGCACAGTTTGGCATCACGGGAAAAAGAGCGGACAGTGCGCTCCGCATAAGCATGAGCAGTGATACCACAGAGGAGGAGCTCGACAGCTTTGCTGAGGCTCTCAGAGACGGAATAAATGAGATAAGAGGTTGAATATGAAAGAGATAATACTTGTAAAATACGGCGAAATGGCACTCAAGGGACTCAACAAGAGGTCGTTTGAGGATATGCTCACAAAGAACATCAAGCGCAGACTGAAAAAGCTCGGTAAATTCACGTATGCGAGCGCTCAGTCCACGTTTTATATAACTCCCGAGGACGAAGATATCGACATCGACGAGGTCGAGGAGAAGATAGGCAAGATATTCGGTATAGCGGCATATTGCCGTGTGTGCGTCTGCGAGAAGGACTTTGCGGACATTGCCGAGAAGAGCGTGGAATATCTCAGCGAGACACTTTCCGCTGCAAAGACATTCAAGGTGACTGCAAAGCGTGCGGATAAGGCATTCCCGATGAAGTCGCCCGAGATATGCGCGGAGCTTGGCGGCATTCTGCTTGAAAAGTTCCCTGATCTCAGCGTTGATGTGAATGACCCCGAGGTCACGGTAACTGTCGAGATACGTGACACCAATGCATACGTTCATGCTGAGAATATAAAGGGCGCAGGCGGACTTCCTGTCGGCAGCAGCGGCAAGGCTATGCTTCTGCTCTCGGGCGGTATCGACAGCCCCGTAGCTGCCTATATGATGGCAAAGCGCGGCGTAAGGATAAGCGCGATTCACTTTGTAAGTCCCCCGTATACGTCCGACCGTGCGAGACTCAAGGTCGAGACGCTCTGCGAGAAGCTCACTGATTACTGCGGCGGTATCGCATTCTTCTGCGTGCCCTTCACCGAGATACAGGAGGCTATCCGCGACAACTGCCCCGAGGAGTTCTTTACTATTATAATGAGGAGACTCATGATGGAGATAGCGCAGCGCATTTCCGCAAAGGAAGAGTGCCTTGCTCTGATAACCGGCGAGAGCGTGGCACAGGTCGCAAGTCAGACTATGCAGGCTATGGTCTGCACGGACGCTGTCTGCCGCATACCCGTATTCCGTCCGCTCGCCGGACTCGATAAGACCGAGATAATCGAAATTGCGCGTAAGATAGACACCTTTGAGACATCTATCCTGCCGTATGAGGACTGCTGTACGGTATTCACTCCCCGTCACCCCAAGGTCAGACCGCGTCCCGAGGACGTTGAAAAGGCACAGAGCAGCTTCGATTTCGAGCCGCTCATTGAGAAGGCTGTCGAGAATACTGAGCTGAAAACATTTACATATGGCGGCTGAAGGCTGTCATGATGTCAAAAAAGAGGGAAAGTTTTTATACATGATAAACAAAAATAAATATGACGACAATGTAATGTACAGTGATAATATTGAATGTATGTCCGCTGACCTTGACAAAACTGCCGATGATGTTGTAGAATTATTGAAGAATAGAGGACTGCATTTAGCTTCGGCGGAGAGCTGTACTGGCGGACTTATCTCGGAGAAGATAACGTCTGTTTCGGGAGCGTCCGAGGTCTTTGAGCTGGGACTTTGTACCTACTCGGAGCGCATAAAATCGGAGCTTCTCGGAGTTCCGAGCGAGACTATCGAGCGCTGCGGAGTCGTCAGCGATGAGGTCGCACTGGCTATGGTCAGGGGACTGAAGCAGCGCTCGGGCGCGGACATCTGCGTCTCGGTGACGGGTATCGCAGGTCCCTCGGGATATACCGACGAAATGCCCGTGGGGACAGTCTACATCGGCTTCGACATCTGCGGAAGGCAGTTCGTAAAGCTCCCTGAGCTGTGGACACTTAGGGACAGAAGCAGGGAAAACATCAGGCGCAGTGCCGCCTGTTATGCATTAAAGGTAGTTGAAGGAGCACTTACGGAGGCGCGGAATTGTCAA
Organism: uncultured Ruminococcus sp.; assembly: GCA_900319195.1. Classification (GTDB taxonomy): domain Bacteria; phylum Bacillota; class Clostridia; order Oscillospirales; family Ruminococcaceae; genus Ruminococcus. The sequence continues at coordinate 3,083 of ONNL01000037.1, forward strand.
TGAGTGACGATATAAAAAAGGAGTTGTCGGACGGCAGTCCTGATGAGGCTGCAAGAAGACGTGCTGAAAAAATAGCGGCTATCAGGAAGTCCGTAAGGGAGCGTTCTGTGGATATTTCAGCGGAGGACGCTGTCGAAATAGCGGACGAACAGCCTGTTGAGCACCTTCTGATGCCCGAAAATACAGAGCCTTCACTGTCGGAGCAGACCGCTCAGAAGGCTGACGCTGACAAGTGGGAGAGCTCACTTGCAGAGCGTATCGCCAAGGTGAAGAGATCGGCAAAAAGCAAGAGAAATGAGAATATACTGAGGGAGCTCAGCGGTCAGAGCGACGCGGCTGATGCGGAAAAGACCCGTATCGCCAAGAAAGCGGATATTCCCGAAAAGGCTCCCGAGGTTCCTGAAGCTCCCGTTGAGCCTGTCTCGGACGAGACGGTAAGGGAACTGACGGAGGAGCTTGTGAACAGTCTCTCGGAGGAAAATGCCGCACCTGTTATCTCACAGCTTATCGCAGAAACTCCCGAGCAGACCGCCGAGGAACAGCATGAGCTTTCGGCTGAGGAGATAGTTGATTCGGTGCTTGACAAAGCTCCCGTGCAGGAGACTGCCGAGGAGGATACCGTTCCCGAGGACGTGATACCCGAGGAAGCTGTCAGTGAACAGGCTGAGAAGTACCCGTCGCATTTTGCGGAGGAGGCACCCGAAGAAGCTCCCGAGGTAAAAGCGGAAGAAGTTCCCGAGAAAGCTGAAAAGCCGAAAAACAAAAAGAAAAAAGGCAAAAAGAAGAAAAAGTCCTTCAAGGAGCATTTTCTTGGACTTTTCCCGCAGAAAAAGGACAGCATTGGCGAGCGCATACGCAAGGTCGTGTTCCTCTGCTCGATAGCTGTTATCATAGTCTGCGGATATATGGTCTCGGACTACTATCTCGACCTCTGGAAGAGCAAGCGCATAAACAGCGAGGTCAAGCAGATATACCGCTCATATAATGAAGAGCCTGCAACTCAGCCGCCCGAGTCTGAAAACGCCGAGCCTTCATATATAATGCTTGACGCGGCGCGTAAGCTCCTTGACATAAACAAGGACGTGGCAGGCTTCATCACGATACCCGATACACAGGTCGGAAACGTGCTCATGCAGAGCAGCAACAACGACAAGTACCTCAATACGAAGATAACGGGCGAGGAGTCGAGAGCAGGAGAGGTATTCCTTGATTACAGGTGCCATTTCGATGATATGGACGAGGAAGGACACCGCGTTGAGCCTGACACCGATAACCTCATAATCTACGGTCACAACATGGGCGATGATTCTATGTTCGGCTGTCTTAAATACTACGAGCGCAACTACGATTATTACGGTCAGCACCCGATAATCGAGCTTAACTCGAACTACATGAGATACAAGTACAAGATATTTGCGTTCTTCATTGTTGATTCCGAGGATAAGTCCGATACGGCATTTGACTGCTGGAACAAGCTCAACTTCAATACCGAGGAGGAGTTCTATGACTTTGTCAACGAGGCAAAGAAAAGGACCATCCGCCTTAACGACGTTGACGTGAAATACGGCGACAGCCTCATCACGCTCTCGACCTGCAATACTCTCCTCGGAGACAGGGGCAGACTCATTATCCTTGCGAGAAGAGTACGCGACGGCGAGGACGAGCTCGCAGGCACACAGAACAGTAAGGAAAATCCCAATATAAAGTGGCCGACTCTCTACTATGACTTCAAGAGCTCGGCTAAGAAATACGACCCGAATGCTGAGTTTGTTCCTTACGGTCCCGAGACCGCGGAAACAGCAGCGGCTGAAACAGAAACGGCAACAGAGGCGAATACGAATGAATAAAAAAACAAAAATAATCACTGCGAGCGCACTTGCGGCAGTCAGCATAGGACTTATCGGCTACGTCATGACGATAAAGAGCTCGGATAACGATGTCCCGACCTTTGATGATGTTGTGCCGCAGTCCACAGTGACGGAGACTGACGGCGACCCACTCCCTGATAACTGGGCGGAGCTTTACAGCTATAATCCCTCGCCCGAGGGCATAACCGCGCGTACAGAGTCGCTTCTCAGGCTGAATCCCGACATCTGCGGCTGGATAAGGATAGAGGGCACTATGGTGGATTATCCCATAGTCAAGGACCCGGGTGATGTCCCCGAGGGTGACGGATATTACGGCCCCGACGCAGTGGACGCGAATTCCTTCTATCTTGCAAGAGATCTCGACCGTTCGCCGCTCGAGCAGGGCACGCTCTTCATGGATTACCGCGACAATTTCGGCGCGAATGAGGACGATATGTCCGAGAATATCCTCATCTACGGTCACGCAATGTGGAGCGGAGCAATGTTCGGCTCGCTCAGAGCATACTGGCAGGACTATGAATTCTACAAGCAGAGCCCGATAATCGAGCTCAGCTCAAACTATAAGGACTATGATTTTGTTGTATTCTCGTTCATGATAACGAGCGGAAACTACTCCGAGGACGAGGGAGCCTTCAACTACTGGAACATGGAGGAGCTTGACGACGAGAAGACCTTCAACGAGTACATAGCTCAGTGCCGCAAGAGGCAAATGGCTGATACGGGCGTTGATGTGAAATTCGGAGACCAGCTCGTAACGCTCTCGACCTGCTATTCGGACGAGGACAACTCTCGTTTCATTCTCGTCGGCAGACGTCTGAGAGAGGGCGAAAAGGCTGACGATATGTCCACGATACAGCATACTGAGGAGTGGAAAAAGGCTCGTGAGGCAGAGGAAGCGAGCAGGGCAGCTGCCGAGGAAGCAAGCAAGGCAGAGGCAAGCAAGGCTGCTGCGGAGGCTGCAGCTGCGGCACAGTAATAAGAATAAATTGGTAAAATATTTTTAGGTGGTCGTTACGTCAAATGCAAACGCCACTCATGGCAAGCTCCACCTGAAGCTTTGGATACTCAAGTAAACGTCGGCTCAGCGGCTGACGGCATCGGATACACGGACGGAGGTGCATCGTCATAAAACTGATACTTGTAAAGGGCATGGCGGCTGTTATGTCGGGTGTAATGACGCTCTCATGCATGACGGCAATGAATGTGAATCAGCGCAGTATTGCGGCTGAGATCGAGACAGCAGCGGATAAGACAGAGAATACCTCGAAGGGCAGCGGTGAACTGCCTGTATATACAGATGATTACGCTCCCGAGAAGCAGGACTGGGAAAAGGCTGATATTTCGGACTACGACGTGAATCTCTCACTCGTTGACTACAAGCTCACGACTCCCGATATGTACAAATCTGGTGTTGCGCCTGCGGATATGGTCAGGGATATAAAGCTCACTCCCGAGGAACAGGCGGCTCTCGACGCGAAGCGAAAGGCTCTGCGCAACGCTACTCCGCTGCTCAACAGGAAGAATGAGAATGTCGAGCCCACTGCTGTTGAGGTCATTACCTCGGGCGGAGAGGTAATCGATGTTCCGCCGTCACAGGAGAGGGCGGCTGTTCAGCTCGAGGCTGGCGACTTCACCTTTGTCACATACGGCTGGGGTCACGGAGTCGGCATGAGCCAGAACGGTGCAAACAATTACGCTATTTACAGCGGTTGGACCTATCAGGACATTCTGTTCCACTATTATCCCGATACGTACCTCATGAATACTGGTACGGCTGAGGATGATGAACTGACTATTGAGGGCAAGCCTGCGGGCGACGCTCTTGAGGTTGTATCGAAGATAGTCTATAATGAGGTCGGCGGCGGATTTGCGACGGAAGCTATAAAGGCACAGGCAGTCGCAGTCTATACATATCTAAAATACAACGGCGACGATTCGGCAGACCTTCGCGGCAAGGAGGACCCTCCGCAGAATGTCATCGACGCCTGCAGGGAAGTCCTCGGAGAAGCGCTCTACTACGGAGATGACTTCGCACTTACGATGTTCTCGGCTTCGTGTGCGGACTGCTCGGCAAACTGCTATGAAATGTTCGCGCAGGACCTTCCGTATCTGAGGAGCGTCCCGAGCGATTACGACGCGGCATACGATCCCCATTACGGTACGGTCACATATATCCCTGCCGATGAATTGAAGCATGAGATAGAGAGCCGCTATGACATTACACTTTCAGATGACCCTGATAACTGGATACAGCCGATACGCTCGGAGGAGACAGGGTACATCACGGATATACTGCTTGACGGACAGATCTATGTCAAGGGTTATCCCTTCTCGCTTGCAATGGGACTGAAGTCCTGCAAGTTTGATGTTTACTATACTCCATCGGAGGATGAGGCGAAGTCTGAAACGGAGGAGACCACAGAGGCTCCGACAGATGAAGCCGCAGATGCTCCGAAAGATGCAGAATAAAATTCAGTAAATGATACAGAAATAAGTCCTTGAGATGATCGTTGAAAGCTCGGGGACTTATTTTGCATTTTTGGAGGCATTTTTTTGAAAAAAGGCACCTAAAAGGTGATTGAAGGTGAAAATCAAGAAAAATATTTAACCATTTTCGGAATATATGTTCTGAAAATTCCGGGATTTTACATATTTCTTGAAAATGTGTACAAAAAATAAATAAAAAATCAGTTAATGATTGTTGAGTTTCCTCACTTGAACAAATATTGCATACGTGGTATAATAAGTACAAGGTGAAAAAAGGTGATTAGTTGTAAAACTTCCCACTTCTGAGGTGAAGCCTCACACTTAATTGCACGGAAAGGGAGGAAATTCATATGGCAGACTCATTGTGCGGTATTTATTACCCGAGCATAGACCCGAAGGGCCGTATGAGTTTTCCGAATAAGCTTCGTGAAGTCCTCGGAGCTGAGCTTTATCTGTGCGCAGGAAGTGACAATCACTATATCGCCGTGTATTCTTCCGAAGGGTTTGAGGAATATCAGAACAAGCTTCTCGAGATCCCCGGTAAGCTCGGCAGCAATATCAGACGTAAGCTCCTTTCGTGCACCGATAAGCAGGTCCCCGATAAGCAGGGACGTATCTTCATCGCACAGCATCTCAGGGACTTCGCAGGTATAAGCGATGAGGTCGTAGTTATCGGTTCGGGAAACAAGGCGGAGATCTGGGATAAGTCCAAGTGGACTGATTTCGACAACGAGATCTCTCAGGAGCAGATCGACGCTGCTCTCGCGGAATATGTTCTGTGATCTGCTTTCCGTTCTTTTAAGGAGTAATTCAGATGGAATTCAGTCATATACCCGTAATGGCGGAGGAATGCATAAACGGACTCAATATTGATCCTGACGGTATCTATGTAGACGGTACTGTCGGAGGAGCGGGACACTCGTCGCTGATAGCTGCTCGCCTTAGCGAAAAAGGCAGGCTTATCGCACTTGACCGTGATCCCGATGCTGTGGCTGTAGCAAGTGAAAGGCTTTCGGCTTTCAAGAATGTACAGGTCGTACACAGCAACTATTCACAGATAAGAGATGTTCTTGATGATCTCGGCATCGACTATGTGGACGGTATCCTTATGGATCTCGGGGTTTCGTCATACCAGCTCGATGAGGGCAGCCGTGGATTTTCGTATCACTCTGACGCTCCGCTCGATATGCGAATGAGCAAGGAGGGCATGAGTGCGGCGGACGTGGTCAACACATTTTCGGAGGAGGAGCTCGCAAAGATAATATTTGAGTACGGTGAGGAGAAATTCTCGCGCCGCATAGCTTCAAATATCGTCAGTGAAAGAGCACTCAGACCGCTGGAGACTACGGGTCAGCTTGCGGACATTGTCAGGGAGAGCGTACCTCAGAAGGCAAGAAGAGAAAAAAATCCATGCAAAAAGACTTTTCAGGCTATCAGGATCGCCGTGAACGGAGAGCTTGATCATCTGTCAGAAGGACTTGACAGAGCATTCCACAGTCTGAAAGGCAGCGGCAGACTCGCAGTTATAACCTTCCATTCTCTCGAGGACAGACTTGTCAAGCAGAGATTTGCAGGGTGGTGCAGAGGATGCATATGTCCGCCCGATTTTCCGCAGTGCGTATGCGGACGGAAACCCGAGGGCAGACTTGTAAACAGAAAACCCGTTGAAGCGGGAGAAGAAGAGCTTGAAAGGAACAAAAGAAGCAGGAGCGCAAAGCTGAGAATAATAGAAAGGAGTGCGGATGTCAATGGCTGAGGCCGATTCTGTATATTATGACAGCGGCGACTACGATGAGACAGAAGGAACTGTAGACGGCAGCGGCAGCGGAGACGAAAACGATATGCCCGACGGACAGCCGCATATCCATAAGCAGACTAACAATGCGAAAGCAGGGTCTGTTATGACTATTTTTCTCGTTTCCGTCATGGCTTTCATGTTGCTTGGAACGGTGATCTACACGCATAACAGGCGCAACGTCATGTATAACAAGGCGGCTGCAATGAACCAAAAGCTAAGTGTGCAGGAGGCGGAAAATGCAAGACTGCAATCAGAGCTTGAGAGCAAACTGTCGGCAAAGAACATCGAGGACTATGCGGAAAATGTACTCGGAATGCAGAAGATAGACTCTTCGCAGATTAAGTACATAAAAATTTCGACGGGAGACGTCGTGAATATTCCCGAACAGAAAAAAGGTATAGGAGCAAAGATAAAGAGCTTCTTTGAGAGATGCGTGGAATATTTCAGAGGGTAGTATCAATATAAATATAAACAGATGTACTGCCTTAAATTATGGAGACTATCGGCACAAAATGCCGAAGTGATAAGTAGAACACGGAGATGCAGCGAGTGATCGGAATAAGGGAATGGAGCTCCGCAGCGAAAAATATATATGCTGCGGAGCACAGCTCCCACGCTTGAACAGCGATAAATCCTTCGTCGTATCAACAACAGAGGACATCAGAAAAATAAAGAGATGTCCGAACAGGCGGGGCATGATTTTACCCTGCCTTATTTCATTTTTTCGGAAAATTTCCGCACACGCGGTTCATTTATAGAAAGGAATTTTGTATGACAGGCAATAATCCTTCAAATTCAATGCGGTTCAGAGTCAGACTGGTAATGACATCAGTGTTTTTCATACTTTTCGGACTTGTTGCCGCAAACTTCTTCAAAATATCGGTCATCCAGAATGAGAAGTATCAGAATATGGCTAACAGCCAGCACTTCGGCTCGATAAGCATATCCGCGAACAGAGGAACGATATACGATGCTAACGGACATATCCTCGCAAAGAGCGCCTCTGTTTACAAGGTCTTTCTTGACCCTGTGCACTTCCGCGAGGACCTCGTCACACTCCAGAAAAAGATCGACAAGAGGAACGAGGATAAGAAAAACGGAGCCTATACTCCCGAATATGACGAGAAGGGCGTTGAGATAAATGCTCTCCCCGAATCCGCGGACGCATTCCGCACGGCTACTGTTACCTTCCTTGCAGAAAAGCTCGGCATTTCTACCGATAAGGTCAGCAAGGCAATGGACGAGAACAACCAGTACAGCGTTCTTCAGGAACAGGTCGAGAAGCCTGTTGCGGACGAGGTGCTTGAATATTTCAGCAACATGGGCTTCGTGTCCATAAACGTCGAGGAGGACACCAAGAGGTACTATCCCCAGAACGAGCAGGCTGCGGCAGTTATCGGCTTCACATCACGTGACGGCAACGGTCTGTACGGTGTCGAGTCCTACTATGACGAGTACCTCTCGGGCATAGACGGACGCACTATCTCGGCAAAGGACTCAAACGGAAACGAGCTCCCCTATAAGTATTCAAAGACATATTCCGCAAAGAACGGAAATGATGTCTACCTCACGATAGATACCGAGATACAGGCATATCTCGAAAATCACCTCGAGGAAATGGTGAACAAGTTTGAAATTTCAAACCGTGCCTGCGCTATCCTCATGAACGCAAAGACCGGCGCTATATACGGAATGGCTACATACCCCGGGTTCGACCTCAACGATCCGTACAAGGTCAGCGATGACAGGATTACCGAGCGTGCGAGGTATATCCTTGAGAGCGAAGGGGAGACTATTGATGAGGATTCCCTGACGGGTACCGCCCGTGAGATGCAGTGGCGCAACAAGTGCGTAACCGAGACCTACGAGCCCGGCTCTGTATTCAAGGTCGTAACGAGTGCATCGGCTATCGAGGAAAATCTCATAGACTTGAATAAGGACTCATTCTTCTGCAGCGGCTCGGTGCAGCTTGACGGAATGGTGCAGCCTATCTACTGCCACGAAAAGAGCGGACACGGCGCACAGACATTTCAGGACGCGCTGACACACTCCTGCAACCCTGCATTTATCGAAGTGGGTCGCCGCCTCGGAGTTGAGAAATTCTGCTACTACTTTGACGCATTCGGACTCCGTGAGCCTACGGGAATAGACCTTCCTGCCGAGAGCGGCGGTGTTCAGGTCTCAGCCAAGAACATGACAAACGTTGACCTTGCGGAATCCGCATTCGGTCAGTGCGAGACTATCACTCCGCTTGAAATGATAACCGCATACTGCGCGGTAATAAACGGCGGATACCTTCTCCAGCCGTATGTTGTGGATAAGGTGCTCGACGAGGACGGAAACGTAGTCCTCAAAAACAGCCGCACCGTAAGGAGACAGGTAGTCTCCGAGGATACATCGGCAACGATGAGGGAGTGCCTGAAGAGAGTCGTAACCGACAACAACGGCGGTAACGTAACTATCAAGGGCTATTCGATAGGCGGTAAGTCGGGTACATCACAGCGACTCAGCCAGACCTCAAAGCACAGCACGACCAAGCTCGATGAGGAGGAAAATGCTGACGAGCAGGAATATGGTGCTTCGTATGTTTGCTTTACACCTGCGGAGGACCCCGAGCTGATACTTCTCGTCCTTGCGGATATGCCTAACAAGCAGCTCGGCTACTACGGCTCGACAGTTGCCGTACCTACGGCGAGAGACATACTTACGGACGTTCTTCCCTACATGGGATATTATCCCGAGTACACCGCGGAGGAGGTCGAGAATCTCGATGTCAAGATACCGCTCCTTGAGGGCTCGCTTGAGGACGCTAAAAAGACTCTTGAGGGACTCGGGATCACTCCTGTTATAGTCGGCAACGGCATAGAGGTCGTTGCACAGTCGCCGCTTACGGGCTCGACTATCTCAAAGAACGGAACTGTTTACCTCTACACAGAGAACAATCACACGTCCGAGATGACGACAGTGCCCGACCTCAGAGGATTGACGGCAGCGGAGGCAAATGATTCGATAGAGTACAGCAAGCTCAACTATGTTGCATACGGTGCGTCGATACAGCGTGCGGACGCGGCAGTAAACAGCCAGTCCATAGAGCCCGGAACACAGGTCGCTGTGGGAACTACAATCGAGCTTGAATTCATAGTAAACGCGGATTCCGACTAAGCGGCAAATGCGAACGCCGTTCATAGAAAAGACCACATAATAATCTGAATGTTCAATAAATAAAACGGGAGGCGGTCAGCGTGAAACTGAGCGAATTAATTGAAAACAATGCAACGACTAATATCGGAGACGCTGAGATAGCCTCTGTTACGGACAATACCGCCAAGGTGACGAAGGGCAGCCTATTCGTCTGCATAAAGGGCGCGAAGTTCGATGGTCACAGCGCTGCTGCGGAAATGCTCGAAAAGGGAGCGGCCGCTGTTGTCTGCGACCATGACCTCGGTCTCGGTGACAGGCAGATAATCGTCGATGATACGCGCGTCATGTATGGCAAGCTCTGTGCGGCATGGTTCGGTCATCCCGAGCGCAAGCTCAAGATGATAGGTGTCACGGGTACAAACGGCAAGACCACGATAACCACTGTTATCAAGCATATCCTCATGGAGTGCGGTCACAAGACAGGACTTGTCGGCACGATACAGAATGAGATAGGCGACGAGGTGCTCCACACGGAGAACACCACTCCCATGACCTATGACTTCGTTGAGCTGCTTGACAAAATGGTGAAGGCAGGCTGCGAGTATGTCGTTATGGAGGTGTCGTCATTCGGACTTGTCCAGCACAGGATAGGTCCCACGCGCTTCGGTACTGCGGTGTTTACGAATCTCACGCAGGACCACCTTGACTACCACAAGACAATGGAAAATTACTATCAGGCAAAGAAAATGCTCTTCGACATCTGCGACAGAGCTGTTATCAATGCCGATGATGAATACGGCAGGCGGCTCTATGACGAGATAACCTGCAAGAAGTCGTCGTACAGCACGGTCTCAAATGCGGATTTCTACGCGGACGGAGTCAAGATAAAGCCCGACGGCTCGAGCTTCTGGTTCTGCGGAGGAGGGAAGTCCCACCTTGTAAGGATAAAGATGCCCGGAGCGTTCAACGTCTCAAATGTGACCGCTGCAATTGCGGCGTGTATCAATGAGGGCATTCCGATAAACGACATCATCGCTGCGGCAGAGAGCTGCCGCGGAGTGAGAGGACGCTGTGAGGTCATTCCCACGGGACGCGATTTCACGGTGATCTGCGACTACGCCCACACGCCCGACGCTATCGAGAATATCCTCAGAAGCGTCAGGGAATACACGGAAAATGACCTCATCTGTCTCTTCGGCTGCGGAGGAAACCGCGACGCTGCAAAGCGTCCGAAAATGGCAAGGGCTGCGGCAAAGTATGCCGATAAGCTGATAATCACCTCGGACAATCCGCGCGACGAGGACCCCGACGACATAATCCGCGACATTCTCACAGGTCTTGAGGACAGCAATGTTCCCTATGAGGTGGTCACGGACAGGCGCGAGGCTATCCACCATGCGCTGAAAATTGCTGAAAAGGGCGACATGGTGGTGCTTGCAGGCAAGGGACACGAGGACTATCAGGTGCTCTCGGGCAACAGGAAGATACACTTCGACGAGCGTGAGGTCGTTGCTGAGGGACTCAGAGAACAGGATAATTAATACTGGGAGTTGTTTTATTAAATGCGGTTCTGGATAATAAATTTTGCGGTAACTATGCTTTCATTTGCAATTGCGGGAGTATCAGGCATCTTTCTGGTGCCGTTCCTGCATAAGCTGAAATTCGGTCAGCCTATCAAGGTGAAGGACGGTCCTAAGTGGCACGCGAAAAAGCAGGGCACACCCACAATGGGCGGCTTCATGTTCATCATATCGACGGTCATCACGGCGATACTCGGCTACTGGCTTTACAGGTGGAGCACGAATCCCGATGTAACGAGCAAGGCGACGCTCAACAGCTTCTACCGTCTGCTGAGTGTGATAGTCTTTGCGGCACTGTTCGGACTTATCGGCTTCATTGACGATTTCATAAAGGTAGTCCGCAAGAACAACGACGGACTCTCGGCAATGCAGAAAATAGCGCTCCAGCTCGTTTTCTCGGTCGGCTTCCTCTTTGCGCTGAACAAATTCGGTGACACGTCAACAAGGCTTGACTTCGGCTTCTTCAGGACTCCCGAGCTGCATATTTTCTACTACATCATACTTATCCCCGTTATCATCTATCTCACGAATGCCGTGAACCTCACAGACGGTATCGACGGACTCTGCGGCTCGGTGACATTCGTTGCGATGCTGATATTCACGGTATGCTGCTCAATACTCGGCAGCAATGAGATGACATACTTCACAATGGCGCTTGCAGGCGGCTGTCTCGGATTCCTTATCTGGAACTTCAACCCTGCAAAATGCTTCATGGGCGATACAGGCTCAATGTTCCTCGGAGCGTCTGTGACAGGAGTGGGACTTGTCCTTCACAAGCACCTGCTGCTGATACTTGTCGCACTCGTCTACATACTCGAGGCGCTGTCTGTTGTTATTCAGGTCAGCTACTTCAAGTACACAAAGAAGAAGTACGGCGAGGGCAGAAGAATTTTCAAGATGACACCTATCCACCACCACTTTGAGATGAGCGGATTCAGCGAATACAAAATAGTGATAACATTTTCTGCGGCAGGCATTATCTCGGGTGTGCTGGGTATAATTACTCTGTTGGCATTCTGAGAATAACTCGGGGAGGAAGAAATGGCAAACCGTAAAAAAAGCACCAAGCGCTCTGTGCCGTCATTGACCAATGTTTTTCGCGGCGACAGCAGGAGCGGCGATATAAGTCTTTCGTTTTTTGCGTATGTAATGATACTGCTCGTCCTCGGACTTGCAATGATGGCTTCGGCAAGCTATGCATGGGCATACAGCGAGCACGACGGCGACGGACTCTACTATGCGAAAAGTCAGATAAGAAATGCTGTGATAGGCTTTGCCGCACTCATCTTCTTCATGAAAATGGATTATCACAATTTCAGGAAGATAAGGATACCCTTCACTCAGCTGACTATCAAGAATATTCCGAAGGTACTGTATATCGGCGGACTTGTGCTGCTCATACTCGTCCTTGCGATAGGTAACGATGAGGGCGGTACTATGGGCGCAAAGCGCTGGCTCACGATCGGACCTATCAACTTTCAGCCCTCGGAGGTAGCAAAGCTTGCGATAATCATTTTCTTTGCCGACCTCATGGAGAAGGACGGAAAGAAAATGGACAAATTCGGTGTCGGTATTGCAAAATACGCGATACTCATGGGAATATACGCATTCCTGCTCTATAAGGAGCCTCACCTTTCGGGACTTATCCTCATTGCCACAATTTCCGTTGCGATGATACTCTGCGGCGGAGCAAACAAAATGCAGTTCATAGTGCTCGGAGCTTCGGTCGTTGCAGCTGCGGCGATAATCATAAGCTGGCAGGCGAATGTCCCGGACAGCTACGTTGCCGTGCGAATCAAGTCGTGGCAGGACCCGTTTGCAGATGTCCTCAACGACACATGGCAGACAGCAAACTCTATAATCGCCATAGGCTCGGGCGGACTCTTCGGTCTCGGACTCGGAAACTCGCGTCAGAAATACCTCTACCTCCCCGAGACAAAGAACGACTTCGTTTTCCCGATAGTATGCGAGGAGCTCGGCTTTGTCGGAGCACTTGCGATAATACTTGTATTCTTCCTCCTCGTTGTCGAGGGATTGTCAATAGCGGTACGCTGCAAGGACCGCTTCGGAATGCTCATTGCTGTCGGAATAACCACGCAGATAGGCATTCAGACCGTACTTAACCTCGCAGTTGTCAGCAACATGATACCCAATACGGGAATCAGCCTTCCGTTTTTCAGCTACGGCGGTACGGCACTTATAATGCAGCTTGCAGAAATGGGGATAATGCTGAATATCTCACAGCACAGGTATATCCCCGAGGAGAATCCCAACGCCAAGAAGAAAAACGGCGGAAAGGCATCAAAGGAGAAAAAACGCGCCTGATGAGCGCTTGTAAAGGAGATCGTTTATGAGAGCACTTATTGCCTGCGGAGGTACGGGAGGACACATAAATCCCGGACTTGCGATAGCAGATATGATAAAAAAGGAATATCCCGATGCGGAGATACTTTTCGCAGGAACTCCCAACGGCATGGAGGCAAAGCTCGTCCCTGCGGCAGGCTATAAAATGGAAGCGATAAAGGTCGCAGGCTTTCAGCGCAGGATCTCGCTCGAGAACATAGGCCGCAACATCAAGGCGGCAAGCTATCTTCTCACCTCGGGAAGCAGAGCAAAGCAGATCATCGAGGGCTTCAAGCCTGATATTGCGATAGGTACGGGCGGATATGCCTCGGGACCCGTCATAAGAAAGGCTGCAGGAATGGGTATCCCCACGGCTATCCATGAGCAGAATGCCTACCCTGGAGTTACGAACAGACTGCTCTCAAAAGAGGTCGACCACGTAATGCTCACCGTGAAGGAAGCACTCGACTTCATGGACAAAAGCAAATTCGAGTACAGCGTTACGGGACTGCCCGTGCGCAGCAGCATAAACACGATAACAAAGTCCGAAGCGAGAAAAAAGCTCGGATTTGACGATAAATTCACGATACTTTCATTCGGCGGAAGCCTCGGCGCAGGCTGTATCAATGATACGATGACTGCGGCAATAAAGTGGCACGTCGGAAAAAAGCTTGAGATAAACCACATACACGGCTATGGCAAAAACGGCAGAGATACCGTGCCGCAGGCACTCAAGGCGGCTGGAATACCGCTGAAAAGCAACAGACTGCGCGTCACGGAGTACATAAACGACATGGACGTTTGTCTTGCGGCAGCAGACCTTGTCATCTGCCGCTCAGGAGCTTCTACGCTTGCCGAATTAGAGGCGGCAGGAAAGGCTTCGATACTCATTCCCTCACCGATAGTTGCGGGAAATCACCAGTACCACAATGCAATGGTGCTCGGAAATGCGGGGGCAGCCGTGGTCATTGAGCAGAAGGACGCTTCGGACAAGAAGCTTATTTCCGAGATAGAGCGCCTTTACAATGACCCCGACCTTGTGAGCGTGATGTCGCAGAG
>ONNL01000042.1 GCA_900319195.1 uncultured Ruminococcus sp.
ATGTCCACGACAATTATGATGATGACAGAAACGACAGTCTCCACGATCCCGAAGCGCGTGTAGACCCTGCCCGCAAGCTTGTTTGCAAAGCTCCATGTCTCGCTGTCACGCATTGAAAGCGCCGTGCGGTAGCCGATACTGCCGATAACGCCCTCAGCCGCCCGAGTGCAGATATGTCCTGCAATAACCGTTATTATCGGCACAAGGCAAACAAGTGCCGCCGAAATCAGCAGCATTGTCATCTCACGATAATTCCTTTGCCGCGGCAGTAGTCCTTTACCTGTCCCACTGTTAGCTCGCGGAAGTGGAAAAGCGAAGCCGCAAGAGCCGCAGTTGCTCCCGTTTTCTCAAAGACCTCGGAGAAGTCCTCTATCCTGCCTGCACCGCCGCTTGCAATAACGGGGATAGAGCAGTTATCGCAGACTGCCCTCAGCATCTCGATGTCAAAGCCCTCCTTTGTACCGTCGGCGTCAATGGAGTTGAGGCAGATCTCACCTGCACCGAGCTGCTCGATAGTGTGTACCCAGTCGATTAGGTCGAGACCCATGTCAACACGTCCGCCGTTTATGTAGACCGTCCATTTGTGGTCGGCAATTTTTTTTGCGTCGATACCAACGCAGATACACTGGCTGCCGAAGATGTCAGCGCCGTCCTTTATAAGCTGAGGATTCTTAACAGCCTGCGAGTTGACCGATACCTTGTCGGCACCTGCACGGAGCGTCTCACGAATGTCATCGACGGACTTTATACCTCCTCCGACGGTGAGAGGTACGAATACCTTTTTCGCAGTGTCGCGCACAACATCGAGGAAAACTCCGCGTCCCTCGAACGATGCAGTGATGTCGTAGAATACTATCTCGTCAGCACCCTGCTTGTTGTACTCCTCTGCACATTCAACGGGGTCGCCTACGTCGCGTATTCCCTCAAAATTTACTCCCTTGACTACCTTGCCGTTTCTTACGTCAAGGCACGGGATTATTCTCTTTGCAAGCATTTTCTATTCTCCTTTCGGGGTGATATTGAGGAAAATCCTTTTGAGACAAAGGGTTATTCCTCAGACTCCCTTCCTAAAACTTTAAGCCCGAATTTCAGTCCCATAAGGTACACCAGACAGCATAATTGTAAGATGAGGCGATGACCATGACACTTATATGGAAGCTTATGCGTTTTGTCGGCGGAAGCTCTCTGAGTATGACTTTCCCAAATTCTTTCTTGAAGGCTTTGCTTCAAATTTTTCAGGGATATAGCGCAGAATAACTACCGCCCTTAAAAGACTGTTTGCGCTATATCCGTGAAAAATTTCAAATTAAAGTCTTTGAAAAGGGGTTCGGGGAAAAAGCTTTCCTCAGAAAGTTTTTCCCCGATAAAAGTACAAATTCCCATATTAGTATCTCAGTTATCGGGTGTATTTTTTCAATTCCGCTATTGCGGCGTAGTGTTTCACGTCAAATTCGGGCGGTGCTGTTTTCTCGAGCATTTTTGTGTGTTCTTCCTCCCACTCTGCGAGCCTTTCGGGAGGGAGCGTCGCTCCTACTCCTCGGCAAGCCTTCATCCTGCCGTTCCAGCTCTCACGGGTGAAATGTACCTTCAGCCTGTACTCCTCACGGTTCACAAGCTCAAAGCAGTCATTGTATTCCTCGGGAATGACGATGGGGTGAACAGTCTCCCTGCCGCCGCTCCACTCGGGACTGTATTTCAGGACTATCTCCTCGCTTGCTGCGGCGATGCTGTCCTCAAACGGCAGCCACGCCATGTACAGGAAGAGCAGTCTTCCGCCCTCACGCAGAAGCCTTCCGAACAGCGGTGCGGTGACGCTGTGGTCAAAGTACCACATACACTGACAAGCGGTGATAACGTCGAATGTGCCGTCGGGGAAGCTGAGCTTTTCGGCAGGGAGTGCGTAGTAGTCGATATCCATGCCATCCGACAGCCTCCTCGCCTGCTCTATCTGCTCGGCGGATATGTCAGAGCCTGTCCATTTCGCACCGTATCTGTACATATTTCGGGGAATAACGCCCGTGCCTGTACCGATATCGAGCACTCGCTGACCGTCGCTGCAAAGTCCGCGGCACAGTATCCTATCGTAAAACTCCTGCGGATAGATGTCACGGTAGCGAGCGTAATCCTCGGAGGTCCTGCCCCAGTCAAAGGCTCTGCCGTTGTCGATGTCCCTTTTGGTGATATCCATAGAAGCTTCTTACCTGTGAGCGTATGCGACAGCCTCGGCGAGGTCGAGCGTACCCTTGTAGATAGACTTGCCGCAGATAGTGCCGTAGAGTCCCATTTCCTTGCAGGTGATGATGTCGTTCATTGTATGGACTCCGCCGCTTGCGATGATATTGCACTCGCTGCCGACAGCGTCGTTGAGGTCACGGAGCTGCTCCGCGTTTACGCCCGAGAGCGTTCCGTCCTTCGATATATCGGTGAAAATGAAGTACCTCACCCCGACCTTTATCATCTCCCTTGCAAGGTCAATGTAGTTCACATCCGAGGACTCGAGCCAGCCCTCAGTTGCGACCATGCGGTCCATTGCGTCGATCCCTACGGCGATCTTTTCACTTCCGAATTTTGCCACCGCGTCGCTGACGAGCTTCGGGTCCTTGAGTGCAGCCGAGCCGATAATGACACGGGAAATGCCCATTTCAATATACTGCTCAATTGTCTCCATATTGCGAATGCCGCCGCCAAGCTCGACCTTGAGCGAGGTCTTTTCAGCAACGTCCGTGTATATCTTCGTGTTGACGGGTCTGCCTTCCTTTGCGCCGTCGAGATCCACCATGTGAATCCACTCAGCCCCGGCTTCCTCAAAGCTCTTTGCAGTTTCAAGGTAGTCCGAAGCGACCTTCTCAACAGTCGAAAAATCACCCTTGAACAAGCGTACACAGTTGCCGTCCTTAATATCTATTGCAGGTAAAATTATCATTGTTCTCCTCCGTATCATCTTTCATCAAAGCTTGCAAAGGCCTTCATGCACTCGTCGCAATACCAGCCCTCACCTTGCAGCTTCAGGGAGACCGCTCCCCTTTTCAGAAGCTTATTGCGGCTCTCATCAGGTACCCATGTAAGTGTAGTTCCAAGCTCAGTAAGAGTGCCGCCGCTCGCACGGACAGTCCCCTTCTTCATTTCTTTATTGCATTCGGGACACTTCACGATACCACCTCAGTTTCTGAATTCCACAACGCTCGAAAGCGGTATGCGCGGACGCTGTGCAGGAGCTTCGTCGGCATATCCGAGAGCCACCGCTCCCACAAGCTGCTCCCTTGTCTCCATGTAGGCGGTGAGCTCGCTGTATGCAAAGCAGGTGTTGCCGACCCACAGTGTGCCGACTCCGAGGGACTCCGCCTCGATTAGCATATTCTCGATGAACGCTCCGATAGAAAGAGTGTCGTACATCTCGGTAAATCGGTCATCAGCCTCTATCGGCATGAACGGGTTGCCGCCATTCACATTAAGCACCATAATTACAACGGGAGCCTGCCGCATTATCTTAAGCGTGTTCCTTGCGTCCGCTATGCCGTCCTTTGACTTCGGCAGCAGCGGACAGGTATTCTCCTCTCGGTTCAGTCCGAATTCCATGTTGTCGAGGAGCTCGTTCTTTGAGGCGCCGCGGAAAACGATGCACTTCCACGGCTGCCTGTTTTTAGCCGACGGAGCAGCAATGCCTGCCTCGATTATCTGCCGCAGAGTCCCCTCGGGGATACCGCCGCTCTTGAATTTTCTAATGCTTCTTCTGCTGAATATAGGTTCACATATCATGATCATTCCCCCGTATATCAGTTATAAATTTTATCAGAGACAGTATGAAATTGAACAGCCACAGCGCTGCAACTTCCAATAAGCTCCCTACCATGCACAAGTCAAAATAATCGGGATAAATGCCGACAATATCGTCGTCAAGGGTATATCTCCTGCCGTTTATCATAATGTCGTGACCCATGCCTGCGGAGCTCTTCAGAAAGCACACCATTGCAGGACGGTAGACCTTCAATATCGGTGAGACCCTGACCTCATCCTCGGGGACAGCGTAGTGTATACCGCTGCTCAGAAATCCCGACGCAGCGACAAGATGATAGCCTTCCTCAGTGCCAAGGTAGCTCATACTGCCGAGCAGACCGCCCGACTCCACACGATAGTCTCGGCTTCTGCTCTTATATGCGAGGTCATTTGCGAAATACAGGGCGACAGTTAGGACTGCGAGCACTCCGAGCGTGATGTTCACGATAAAAAGAGCCTTTCGCAGCTTCCCCTTTATCTTCCTGAAATTATACACAATGAACATGAGCAGAGATACAAGAATTAGAATCACAGGCATTTCATACCCTCCCCGTCATCAATAGCCGTGGTCTAAATGCTGCCATTTACCGTCCTTTTTTACGATTATCCAGTTAAAATTCGGATAGTATGAGTTGTCCGCAAGACCTCCTACCGTCAGCTGCTTCTCCGTGTAGAAATCGGAGTAAAGGAGAATGACTCCCTCATATTCCTTGTGATACTCAGCCTCTCGCTGAGAAGCCTCGTCGCCGCCGTAGTGAATGTCTGTCATGACACATCCGCCGAAGTACTTATGAAAATAGTCCTCAGCGACCTCTATTGCAGACTCAATATCCTCGTCGGAATAGAGCTGAGACCCGACAGAAGCCGTCCTTACGCGGCTTATGTCCCCTACCTCACTCACGTCGCCGTATGCAATGTCAAATATATACGAGACAAAAATGGTGATGATGAGGAGCACAAAGAAGTCAGCAAACAGCCGTTTCTTCACGTTCATTTTATAAGCGACGCAAAACTGCGGAGAATTTTCAGTCCCGTATCTCCCGATTTTTCGGGGTGGAACTGACAGCCGTACACGTAATTGCCGTCAAAGACGAGTGCAGGGACACGTCCGCCGTATTCAACATACGACGAGATATTGCTGTCGTCGCAGAACGCCTTATATGAGTGGACAAAGTACACGTACTCGCTGTCACCGATACCCTCCATGAGCGGACAATCGTTCAGCTTTTCAAGCTTGTTCCAGCCCATGTGCGGAATGATGAGGTCGGGCTCCTCCATTTTGCGTACAGAGCCGCTGATAAGTCCGAGACCGTCGCACTCCTCGAATTCGTAGCCCTTCTCGAAAATGAGCTGCATTCCGAGACATATCCCCAGAAACGGCTTGCGGCGAGCTTCTTCCTTTATAGTGTCCACAAGTCCCGTAGCATTGAGCTTTTCCATTGCAGCGGGAAATGCTCCCACGCCGGGAAGGATAACAGCGTCCGCGTCCTTCACGGACTGCACGTCCGAGACGAGAGCATTTTCAAGTCCGAGGTAGTCAAGCGCGTTCTTGACGCTGAAAATATTTCCTGCGCCGTAGTCAATAATAGCAATCATCACAGAACTCCCTTCGTTGAGAGCGTTGAACCGTCAGTATTCTCCGAAACAGCGGTCTTTAAAGCGTGTGCGACCGCCTTGTATACAGCCTCGCACTTGTGGTGGTCGTTAGTGCCGTACATGAGGTTGATGTGCAGTGTGATGCCTGCGTTGAAGGCAAATGCGCGGAAAAATTCTTCAGTCATGCACAGGTCGTAGTCGCCGCAGGACTGGTTCGTGAACTCGGCATTGAACACGAGAAACGGTCTGTTGCTGATGTCAAGGCTCGACATCGCAAGGCTTTCGTCCATAGGGATATATGCCGTACCATAGCGGACTATCCCCGATTTTGCGCCGAGTGCCTGTCCGAGAGCGTGACCGAGCACGATACCTGTATCCTCTATCGTGTGGTGACAGTCAACATTGAGGTCGCCCTTGACCTTGACCGTCATGCTGATACCGCTGTGCACGGAGAGCGCGGTGAGCATATGGTCGAAGAAGCCGATACCTGTCGAAATATCGGCAGTTCCCTTGTTGTCGAGCGTGACCGAAACGAAAATGTCGGTCTCCTTGGTCTTGCGCGAGACCTCGGCTGTTCTTAGCATCTTATCCATTCAAAATCTCCTCCAATGCGGTAAAGAGTGTGTCCATTTCAGCGTCCGTACCGACGGTTATCCTCAGATAATCGCAGATTATCGGCTTATTCCAGTAGCGCACGAAGATGCGGCGCTTTTTGAGCTCGTTGAAAACGTATTCCGCTGACTTCTTCTGCGGCGAGGCAAAAATGAAGTTGGTCATCGAGTCGGTCATTTTAAAGCCGAGCTCGGCAAGTCTCTTTTTGGAACGCTCACGGGTAGCAATTATCTTATTGACGCTCTCACGGAAGTAGCTGTCATTCTTCATGGAAGCCGCTCCGCAGAGCTGTGTTACCGTGTTCATCGTGTAGGAATTTATCGAGAACTTCACGTCATTCATGTAGCCTATGAGCTTCCTGCTTCCCATAGCATAGCCTATCCTCATGCCTGCCATTGAGCGCGATTTCGAGTAGGTGCGTACAACGAGCAGATTCTCATACTTGTCTATAAGCGGCAGACAGGTCTCTCCGCCGAAGTCTATGTATGCCTCATCGACGATGACAACGGAGTCCGGATTTGCCCTTATGATGTCCTCGATAACCAAAACATCGGCAAATACTCCCGTCGGAGCATTCGGGTTTGCAATTACTACGCCGCCGTTTTCACACTTGTAATCGTCCGCATTTATCGTGAAGTCGGAGCGGAGCGGCACCGTCTTATAGGGAATGCCGTAAACGTCCGCCCACACGTCGTAAAACGAGTAGGTTATGTCGGGGAAAAGTATCGGCTTATCACTGTTGAACAGCGTAAGGAAGGCAATCGAGAGCACATCATCAGAGCCGACCCCGACAAATATCTGCGAGCTGTCAACTCCGTAGTGCTCCGCTATCGAATCCACGAGCACGTCCGCATTCGGCGCAGGATAGAGCCTCATACGCGACTCGTCGAAGCTGTCGAGTATCTCTCTCACCTCGGGCGCAGGCGGATACGGATTTTCATTCGTATTCAGCTTTATTACATTTGTGTCCTTTGGCTGTTCGCCGGGTACATACGGTACGACCTTACGGACATTTTCTTCCCATTTGTTCATTTTTATCACTCCTATCACGTTGACAATACAGGCTCACGGGGTCAGTGCAGATCATTATTCAAATCTCACCTTTATAGCATTTGCGTGAGCTGTAAGTCCCTCTCTTTCAGCAATAAGAACGATGTCGTCCTTAGCCTTGCGGAGAGCATCCTCTGTGTAGTAGGTATAAGCCGTGCGCTTAGTGAAGCTTGCAACTCCGAGCGGTGAGAAGAATCTTGCAGTGCCGCTTGTTGGAAGGACGTGGTTGGGTCCTGCATAGTAGTCACCGAGCGGCTCAGACGCATACTGACCGAGGAAGAGCGAGCCGCAGTTGTCGAGACTTCCGATGAGCTCCATAGGATTCTCCATGAGTACCTCAAGGTGCTCGGGAGCTATCTCATTAGCAAGCTCAACTGCTCTCTCACGGCTGTCAGTGATGATAACAGCACCGTAATTCTCAAGCGACTTCTCGATTATCTCACGGCGTGAAAGTGTCTGCTTCTGGCGGTCTATCTCTGCGATAGTCCTGTCAGCGATGTCCTCGCTCGTTGTAATGAGTATCGAGGAAGCGAGCACGTCGTGCTCTGCCTGTGACATGAGGTCGGCAGCAACGAATTTCGGCTCAGCAGTCTTGTCCGCAAGCACGAGTATCTCGCTCGGACCAGCGATCATATCAATGTCAACAGCTCCGTAGAGGAGCTTCTTTGCTGTTGCTACGTAGATGTTTCCGGGACCTACTATCTTGTCGCACTTCGGTATCTCCTCCGTGCCGTATGCAAGTGCTGCAATTGCCTGTGCACCGCCCGAGAGGAACACTCTGTCAACTCCGCATATCGACGCAGCAACAAGGATATCCTTGTTCGGAGTGCCGTCCTTGAGCGGAGGTGTGACCATGATTATTTCCTTTACGCCTGCAATCTTTGCAGGGATAGCGTTCATGAGCACGCTTGAGGGATAAGCAGCCGTGCCGCCGGGTACATAAAGTCCTACACGGGCAAGTCCGCGGACACGCTGTCCCATGATAACACCGTTGTCCTTTGCGTTGATGAAGCTCTGCTCGACCTGTCTCTGATGAAAGTCGGCAATGTTCTCCTGCGCGTTGAGGAGCGCTTCAACGAAAGCAGGGTCAGCCTCGGTGAGAGCGTCGTTTATGACCTCACGCGGTACCTCATAATACTGCGGAAGGCTGCCGTCAAATTTCAGTGTATACTTCTTTACAGCCTCGTCGCCGTTATCGCGTACATCGTCGATGATAGCGGTAACTACCTCACCGACCTTCTTGCTTGTCTCTCCGCTTCTCTTTCTGAGGTCGGCAATAAATTCATTTTCGGCT
This sequence comes from uncultured Ruminococcus sp., assembly GCA_900319195.1. GTDB lineage: Bacteria > Bacillota > Clostridia > Oscillospirales > Ruminococcaceae > Ruminococcus. Next base: position 8,327 of record ONNL01000042.1, read on the forward strand.
GTTCCGTTTGCAAATATCTTTTTCATCACAGATTCTCCCTTATCAGCTTCAGCAGCTTGTCTATTTCAGCGTGTCTCATTTTAAGGCTTACCGTATTTGCGATAAGTCTTGCGGAGATAGGAGCAACGTCCTCAATGACCTCAAGTCCGTTTTCCTTCAGAGTCGTTCCGGTCTCGACTATATCGACGATACCGTCAGCAAGCTCGAGCAGCGGTGCGAGCTCAACGGAGCCCTCTATCTTTATAATTTCGGTGTCCATGCCCTTTTTCTCGAAGAAACGGCGTGACACATTCGGGTACTTTGTTGCAATTGTCTTTATTCCGTAGCCGCGGTAGAAGTCGTAGCCCTTCTTGGTCGCAAGTGCGAATTTGCAGCGTCCGAAGCCGAGGTCGGCAAGCTCATAGAACTTGCCGTCCATTTCCATTATAGTGTCCTTGCCGACAACGCCGATGTCGCAGACACCGTGCTCAACATAGGTGATAACGTCGTTCGCCTTTGCAAGCACGACCTCCATGTTTGCGTCGGGTACGGGAAGTATGAGCTTTCTGCCCTTTTCATGCACAGATGTGCAGTCGAAGCCGAGCTTTTCGAGAAGTCCGACCGTATCCTTTTCAAGTCTGCCCTTTGTCAGAGCCATTCTTATCGGTTTGCTCATTACAGCTCCTCCTTTCCGTCAACAACTACTACCTTTGATATCTTCTTTTCCTTTGCATATTCGCGGACTGAATCGAGGTCGTCAAAGAGTGCATTCTCAACGACGAGTCCCTGCTCACGAAGCTCCTGAGACTTCCTCAGTGCCTCAACCTCACAGCCTTCGCCTGCAAATACCACAACATCGGGCTTCGGTACTGCGGGGAGCACTCCGTTTTTCTCGATAAGCGCCGCAATGCTGTTCACATTGACAGCAAAGCCGACAGCGGGAACATCATAGCCGAATTCGGAAATGAGCTTGTCATAGCGTCCGCCCGAGATGACCTCGTC
>ONNL01000115.1 GCA_900319195.1 uncultured Ruminococcus sp.
CTCTATGAGCCAATTGTTTACTATTGGCTCATAGCTGCTTTAGCACAGTATTTGAGACAAAGGGGTCTTCCCCGAACCCCAAGCATATTCTTAGGGAAGTTTGTTTCCAATTTATCTCCGAGGAGGGTATCCTCGGGGATTTTTTATTATGTGGTCAACGAATGTCCTGAGCAGTTCGGGAGTCAGCTTCGGCATTTCAACTATCTCCTTAGCACTGTTGATGAACTCGCGAACGCACTTTTCTTTCATGGATATGTAGTCGGAATGTGAGTTCAGCTCCTGAAGCTTTGACTTTGATTCAGCCTGTTCTTTCTCATAGCCTGCCGCAGTCCGCGCAGTACAGGTATCCTGAGTATTTGTCTGACAATACACTTCACCTTTATGTCAGACAAGGATATACACCACGACGGATCGATGATAAACCACTATGAAACGTCAATCTCACAAAAATGAAAATCTCCGAGGATATCCTCCTCGGAGATATATCGGGATTTAACTTCCCTAAGAATATGCTTGGGTACGGGGGATAACCCTTTGTCTCAAAACGTTTTCCCCCGAATAGATCCCATTTAATCGTTATAATGTCTGGACTTATTGTTTCTGCTGAAATAAGCGCCGATGCTTTCGCTTGTTGAGAGCATAATGATAAGAGCGACGGTCATGATAAGAGCTCCTGCGCAGAGGAGAGCTGCCGTGCCGCCGTTTTTATGCTGAGGCACCATAGGCAGTCCCGGGAAGAGCTGTATCAGTCCGAACAGCACGAACACAAACGAAGTCAGCGATTTAAAGGCATTTACGCCTGTGATGAGCGTAAGTGAGCAGATACCTGCGACTCCTGCGATATACGGTGTGAACTCCTTTATTATCTTGTTCAGACCGCCGAGACCTTCTTTATAGTCCGTACCGAAAGCTCCCGTAAAGAGCAGGAAGAACAGCACTGCTGCCGCAACTCCGACGAGAGCCGCAGCGATAGTGACGATAAATCCCTTCTGTGCGAGCTCTGCGCGGCGCTCCTCCTTGAGAGCCATCATCATTCTCAGGCTCTCCTTCTCGTCCTTCTGATTCGAGACGAGCTGTGACGAAACAGCCTTTTTCTTTGCCTCGCGCTTTATCCTTTCGAGGTCCTCGTCCACGTAATTCGGCTTGTATTCGGGGAGCTCGGGTTCTTCGTCGAGCACCGGTGCCGTAACAGGCTCCTGCGGCTTCGGAGCCTCCTTCTTCGGAGGCGGTGTATATGCGTCGGGCTCATCGAGTATCGGCGCGGTTATCGGTGCACTTTCCTGAACGGGTGCAACAGCGCCAAGCTGAGTTCTCCTCATATTGAGCACCTGCTGCTTCTGAGCGTCGGGGAGCGCGTCGAACTTTTCCTTCAGCTCGGGAGTAAGTCCTGCTATTATATCCTCGTCCGAGAGAACATTCGGCTTTGGTGCAGAGCTTTGTGAGAAGTCCTGCGGAGCGTCGTCGAGGACGGGAGCGGTAACTCCCGTAGGAGCGCCCTTTCTCTGCGTTGGAGCGACATAGTTATCGTCGTCGAGCACAGGTGCGGAAACTCCCGTGGGAGCGCCCTTTCTTGCCGTCGGAGCAACATAGTCGATGTCGTCGAGCACGGGTGCGGAAACACCTGTGGGACCGTCGTTCTTTTTCTCGGGGGGAACGTAATCTATATCCTCAAGCGGTGAAACGCCCGAGTTGTTTTCTTCGTTCATCAGGTTCACCTCATTTTTTGCAAATCAATATGAGAGCTTATCTCTCGAGGATCTGTGCTCTGTCGGGGCCTATGCCGACCATGCTTACGCGGCAGCCGACAAGCTCCTCAAGGCGAGCGATGTACTTCTTGCAGTTTTCGGGAAGCTCGTCAAAGCTCCTGCACTTTGAAATATCCTCATTGAAGCCGTCGAACTCCTCATATACGGGAGTGCAGCCCTCAAGCTCCTCAAGTACGGGCGGGAAGTTCTCGATAGTTGTACCGTCGGGCTTCTTGTAAGCTACGCACATCTTGAGCTTATCAATTCCTGCGAGAGTGTCAAGCTTGTTGATAGCAAGGCTGTCGAGACCATTTACTCTTACCGAGTGGCGAACGATAACAGCGTCGAACCAGCCTGTTCTTCTCGGTCTGCCTGTTGTAGTACCGAACTCGCCGCCGACATTTCTTATCTGGTCACCGATAGCGTCATCGAGCTCTGTCGGGAAAGGTCCCTTGCCGACTCTTGTTGTGTAAGCCTTTGCAACGCCGATGATGTTGGTGATGACCTCGGGTCCCACGCCTGTACCAACGCATACACCTGCTGAGAGCGGATGTGAGGAGGTAACATAGGGATATGTACCGAAGTCGATGTCGAGGAGAGTAGCCTGTGCGCCCTCGAACATTATAGTCTTGCCTGCCTTAGCAGCGTCGAATGTAAGCACGGAGACATCGTCAACATACTTTGCGAGCCTCTTGCCGTACTCTGTGTACTCAGCAGTTACCTTGTCGAGATCGAAAGCCTCGCCGCCGTAAACCTCTATGATCACCTTATTCTTGAGCTTACCGGTGGACTGTATCTTTTCTGCGAGCACCTCGGGGTGAACGAGGTCATAGACTCTGATGCCGCAGCGCTCGTACTTATCCATATATGTAGGACCAATACCGCGCTTAGTTGTACCGATATCCTTACCGCCTCTGAAAGCCTCAGAGAGACCGTCGAGAGCGATGTGCCACGGCATTACAACATGAGCACGGGGGTCTACGCGGAGGTTATCGGTAGAGATACCTCTTGCCTCAAGACCGTCAAGCTCCCCGATGAAATCCTTAGGGTCGAGAACGACTCCTGCGCCTATAAGGCAGAGAGTGTCCTTATAGAGAATACCTGAAGGGATAAGGTGAAGCTTATAGACCTCTCCCTCATTTACGACCGTATGACCGGCATTATTACCGCCCTGTGAGCGAACGACAACGTCAGCGCGTGAAGCAAGGATGTCGATAATTTTACCCTTACCCTCGTCGCCCCACTGAGTTCCGACAACAATATTAGCAGGCATTTTAGTTCCTCTTTTCATTAATTTTTCCGTGTGAAAGCACACTTACGATTTATTATAGCATATTCAGGGATATAATGCAAGAGGGGGAGGATTTATTTAAAAGATAAATCAAAAGTTGACGCCGCGTGACGAAGCGCAAAATATCTTTGCCGTTTGTGAGACTTTGGAGCGCGATGCTGCGCGTAAGGATAAAGCTGACAAGAGTGAGGGAGAGGAGAAAGTAAGGCGTATTTTAGAAATGGAGACCGAAAATCACTTCGTTGCGAATAATTCGCAAGGCGAGTTTATCAGCTTTCCCCAACCTTCATAATTCCACTTGCTATTTTTGTTATATTGTGTTATAATATTATTGTATGCATTCTAAGGAGGTGCCTCTATGGATCACACCAAAAAACTCTCCCTCGACAGAAATGCTCTTAAATACATCGCTGTCATCGCTATGATGATCGACCACATCGCTATGTATCTCCTCTCCCCTGCTTTCAGCATTCCACTATATGCATCAATGCGTACTATCGGCAGACTGACCGCTCCCATTATGTGCTTTTTCCTCGCAAGCGGCTTCCGCTACACTTCCTCAAAAAAGAAATACGGTCAGCGCCTTTTTATCTTCGCGCTCATCTCTCAACCCGCATATATGTTCGCGCATTATCCCCACTTGAAGCTCGACGACTTCAACATGATAGCCACGCTTTTCCTCTGCTTCATCATGCTTCTCTGCTATGAGAGCATCGGGAACAAGATACTCAAATGGCTCGCTGTTTTCGCAGTTATCGCCGTTTCAGCCTTCTGCGACTGGGGAATGATAGCTCCGCTCTGGGTACTGCTCTTCTATATCTACCGTGATGACCTCAAGGCTCAGCTTATCGCTTTCTCAACTGCCTGCGTCCTGACAGTAGCGTCAGACGTGTGGTTCTGTGTCTCGAACGGCTATCACTGGTACGGTGAACTCTGGCAGCTCGGAGTTTTCCTTGCTGTCCCCATGTTCCTGCTGTATGACGGCAGGGGCGGACGTAAAAGCGGCTTTTCAAAATGGTTTTTCTATATAGTATATCCTTCACATCTTGCAGCTATCGGTCTGATAAGGCTGCTCACTAAGTAATTTCGGGAGGTCATTATGCTTAACGCAGACGTGAAAGATTTCCACTTCACCTCGGATTTCGACGGTCTTATTATCCATGCCGTCATAGCTATTCCAAATACTCAGATAAACGGCGTCGTTCAGATAATCCACGGCATGAACGAACACAAGGAGCGCTATTTCCCGTTTATCGACTATCTCGCACAGGAGGGCTTTGTCTCGGTCATCCACGATAACCGCGGTCACGGACAGAGCATTGCCGCTCCCGAGGACCTCGGCTTCATGTACAAAAACGGCGCGGAGGGATTCGTCAGCGACATCGCTCAGGTAACAAAATTCATCAGGGAGACCTACAAGGGTCTGCCGCTCTTCATGATAGGTCACAGCATGGGCTCGCTCGGCGCAAGATGCTTCCTAAAGGAGCATGACAGCGAGATCGACGGACTTGTACTGCTCGGCAGTCCGAGCTACAGCGGCTTCTCGAAGATAGTAAGGAGCATAGACTCCGCAGTCTCAAAGAAGCTCGGCAGCCGTTTCAGAAGCGAAAAAATTTACGAGGCGGCAGAGCTCGTCCTCAACGGCAGGTTCGATATGAAAACGCCGAATTCTTGGATATGCAGCGACCCTGTGGTAGTTGCACAGTTCAATGCCGACCCTCTCTGCAATTTCAGATTCACGCTCAACGGCTATGAGGAAACGCTCCGCCTGCTCCGCGGCACTTACAGCAAGCAGGGCTGGCAGCTGAGGAACCCGTCGCTCCCGATACGCTTCATTTCGGGAAAGGACGACCCGTGTATGCTCACCGAGAAGAAGTTCTTCAAATCGGTGCAGGCGCTCGAAAAGGTCGGCTATGAGAGCATCTCTCACAGGCTCTTCGACGGTATGCGCCATGAGGTGCTCAACGAGAAGAACAGCTCGCTCGTCTACAAGGACATTGCAAAGTCGCTGTTCTCGTGGATAGACCGCTATAATGAGGCACACGCACAGTAATAAATGCAAAATAATCAAGTATTTAGATTTTTACGTGGTTATCATCTGAGTGGCGTTCGCATTTGCCTGTTATACCACAAACCCTCAGCCTGTCAAGACTATCGCGTTTGTGAGGGTGGGCAAATACGCAAACGTCAACCCGAGACGACCACCAATATATAATCACCGAAAGGATAAACCAATGGACATTAACAAGACACTTGCACAGGAATTCAAGCTCAAACAGGAACAGGTGGACAACACCGTTGCACTTATCGACGACGGCAAGACTATCCCCTTTATCGCCCGTTACCGTAAGGAGCTCACAGGCTCGCTCGACGACCAGATACTCCGTGAGCTTTTCGACAGGCTCACTTATCTCCGCAACCTTGAAAAGCGCAAGGAGGAGATAACAGCATCTATCACCGAGCAGGAGAAGATGACTCCCGAGATAGAGCACGCTATCAGCGCGGCAGCTACTCTCGTCGAGGTCGAGGACATATACCGTCCGTTCAAGCCCAAGAGACGTACCCGTGCAAGCGCTGCCCGTGAAAACGGACTCGAACCGCTCGCGGAGCTCATCATCGCTCAGGACGGCAAGACCGAGCCCGAGACCGAGGCTGCGGCATTTGTAAACGAGGAAAAGAATGTCCCCAACGTCCAGACTGCTATACAGGGCGCTATGGACATAATCGCGGAGGACATATCCGACGACGCTGAGATGCGCAAGAAGCTCCGCCAGCTCATAAGGGACAAGGGCACGATAAACTCAAAGGCTGCCGACGAGGAGGCAGAGAGCGTATACACAAACTACTACGACTACTCCGAGCCTGTTGCTAAGGTGGCGAATCACCGCGTCCTCGCGCTCGACAGAGGCGAGAAGGAGGGCTTCCTCAAGGTCAGCATAGACATCGACGAGGTGAGCGCAAACGGTCTAATCATCGACAAGTATGTGAAGAACAACTCGGCTTGCGGCGAGCTCGTGAGAGCGGCTGCCGAGGACAGCTACAAGCGCCTTATCTTCCCGTCGATAGAGCGTGAGGTGCGCACAGAGCTTACCGAAAAGGCTGACGAATCGGCTATCGAGGTATTTGCAGCGAATCTCCGCCAGATACTCCTCCAGCCGCCGCTCAAGAACAGCACTATCCTCGGACTCGACCCCGGCTATCGTACAGGCTGCAAGGTCGCAGTTATCGACAATACGGGAAAGGTGCTCGATACGAGCGTCATCTACTGCACTCCGGGTCCCAAGACCAACATTGAGGGCTCAAAGCGTATCATAAAAAACTTCATTCAGAAATATAATGTTAATACCATTTCTATCGGAAACGGCACGGCTTCGCGTGAGACTGAGGCATTCACGGTCGAGCTGCTGAAGGAGATCCCGCAGAAGGTCAGCTACATGGTCGTAAGCGAGGCGGGAGCGTCGGTATACTCGGCTTCAAAGCTCGCACAGGACGAGTTCCCCGACTATGACGTAACTCTCAGGAGCGCTGTCTCTATCGCGCGTCGTTTACAGGACCCCCTCGCTGAGCTTGTAAAGATAGAGCCAAAGGCGATAGGTGTCGGTCAGTATCAGCACGATATGCCGCAGGCAAGAATGAACGAGACTCTCTCGGGAGTTGTCGAGGACTGCGTTAACTCCGTAGGTGTTGACCTCAATACAGCCTCGCATTCTTTGCTCTCATACGTTGCAGGCATAAACGCTTCCGTTGCGAAGAACATCGTTACATACCGTGAGGAGAACGGAAAATTCACCGACCGCAAGGAGCTTATGAAGGTGCCGAAGCTTGGCAAGAAGGCATTTGAGCAGTGTGCAGGCTTCCTCAGAGTGCGCGACGGAAGGAATCCGCTCGACAACACTGCCGTTCACCCCGAGAGCTATGAGGCGGCAAAGATGCTCCTTGACGAGTGCGGCTTTACTCTTGCTGACGTAGCTGACGGAAAGGCTGAGGACATCAATGAAAAGGCAGGCAAGATCGGCATTGACAATATAAGCAGGACGCTCGGGATAGGTGTCCCCACGCTCACCGACATCATCGGGGAGCTCAAAAAACCGGGACGTGACCTCCGTGACGAGCTTCCGCCTCCGCTCCTCAGAAGCGGCGACGTAATGGAAATAAAGGACCTCAAGCCCGGCATGGAGCTTGTGGGCACTGTCCGCAATATCATCGACTTCGGTGTGTTTGTGGACATCGGCGTTCACGAGGACGGACTTGTTCACATCTCGCAGCTCTGCGACCACTACATCAAGCACCCTCTTGAAGTAGTAAAGGTCGGACAGATAGTGAAGGTGCGCGTGCTCGACGTTGACGTGAAGAGAAACCGTATCTCACTCACCATGCGCTCGGACGACGCAAAGGATAAGCCGAAAAAGAAGTCGAGACCCGAAAGCCGCAAGCCGAAGGGATTCGACGCTTCTCAGATACACAACAGCAGCTTCCGTATCAAGTCTAAGTAATGTACTATGTGTACATTCTCAGGTGCGAGGGTGACACGCTCTACACAGGGTATACAAACGACGTGGAGAAGCGCTTTGCCGCACACTCCGACGGCTCAGGAGCAAAGTTCACGCGCTCGCATAAGCCGCAGGGCATTGAGGCTGTATGGAGTACGGCGGATAAGCGCTCCGCACTGAGCCTTGAATGGCACATAAAGCACCTGTCACGCACACAGAAGCTCCGGCTCATTGCCGATGATTCGCACTTTGCCAAGTTCCTCGGGGATGAGCTTTCGGAAAAGACCACAAGAACCGAAATACCTTCCGTGAATAAGGAGGAATAAATGTCGGAAAAGAGAAAGCCTAACTTCCGCGGACTTGCTGTCATTGAGGCTGTCATCATCTTTGTCCTTGCGGCAGTGCTCGTATGGGAGGAGTTCATAAAGGACGACAGCGGCAGCAAAAGCAGTGACAGCAGGACTGTTGCCGTGAACGCGGATATTGACGACGACCCACAGGTGAGGACGAGGGCTGTCATTGAAAAAGAAGAGACATATTATCAGCTCGTCGGCAAGAAGATACTCATGCACAACGATACATACGGGGAGATATATCTCCCCGTCTTTGAGGACGTACCCGCAAGCGAGGTCGATACCAATGCTGTTGTCACCCGAAACGGCTATTCGTTCTATAAAAAAGGAACTGAGGTCACTTCGCTCACGGGCATTGACGTGTCCGAGCATCAGGGCGATATCGACTGGGAAAAGGTCAGGGCGGCAGGCATAGAGTTTGCCATGATACGTATCGGCTACCGAAGCTACGGCAAGGGCGAGATAACCTTCGATACCAAGTATAAGGAGAACATCGAGGGAGCAGGCAAGGCCGGTCTCAAGGTGGGGGTCTACTTCTTCTCGCAGGCTGTCAGCACCGACGAAGCCGCTGAGGAGGCGGACGCTGTCCTCGACGCTATCGAGGGGTACGATATAAGCTATCCCGTTGTCTATGACTGGGAGATAATCTACGACGACTCCGCTCGTACCGACGACGTTTCCGTTGAAATGCTCGCGGATAACTGTATCGAATTCTGCGAGAGAGTGAAGTCGGCAGGCTATTCTCCGATGATATATCAGAATAAGAATACCGCAATGTATAAGCTCGACGTCCAGCGCTTGAAGGACTATGACTTCTGGCTCGCAGAATACAGCGATAAACCGTCGTATTACTACGATTATAAAATGTGGCAGTATTCCTCAAAGGGTACTGTCCCCGGAGTCAATACCGAGGTTGACCTCGACCTCTCCTTCACGGACTACTCCGCACAGTAAATACATATCATGAAGTTTATATGATTTTTTTCGGAGGGAAAGCTTTGTGCCAACAGCACCCCGTACCCCCTTTCAAAGACTTTAAACTGAAAATTTCCCCATATATAGCGCTCTTAGTCTGTTAAGACGGCATGGAAATGCTGCGCTATATATGGGGAAAAATTAGGCTGACGCCCAGAAGCGAGTAAAGGGAAGGACTTCTCAAAATGCTCCTCTGAAAAAGCATATATAAGCTTTTGTGTGTATTTATTCGTGGATACTCTTTGAAACAGAGGCTTTTTCTGATTTCTTGTCTGAAGGCTTTGCGTCAAATTTTTAAGGGATACAGCGCCCAAAAAAGTGCCGCCTAAAACAGACTGCACGCGCTATATCCCTTAAAAATTTCAAACTAAAGTTTCAGGAAAGGGGTTCGGGGTGACTCCCTGCAGTGCAGGGTGCGGGTGTCCGGTGGACGCCCAACGGAAGTGCCCTTGGGGTACACCTCTGCGAAGCAGAAG
>ONNL01000079.1 GCA_900319195.1 uncultured Ruminococcus sp.
AGATATTACTCTGTCGGGAGAGTCATTTCTGAATTTGCAAGGAACTTCTGAATAGCAAGTGCGTCACCGCTTGTTATACCGTCGCCGCCGCCCTGACAATCAGCAGCAGCCTTGTTCTTTTCATCAATTGAGTAATCAGTCGGATTTGCAATTGACTGCATTATGAGCGTAGCGTCTGCAACACTTACGAAGTCGTCGCCGTTAGCGTCACCGTAAACTATATCATCTGAGCCTGTTGTTGTCTCGGGCTGCTCTGATTCGTCGTACTCATATACGAGAGTGATAGAGTTTATCTTGATGTCGAGGTCTGCGCCGTCCTTGTCCTTCTCGGAATACTTCCACCAAACAGCCTGTATCTCAGCGTAATCGTCAAGTGATACACCGTCGAGAAGCTCAGACTTGCCTTCCTCTGTCAATGACATTACATTGAATGTTCCGTCGTATTCAATTACTGATTCGCTTGAACCAAGTGCGTACTTTATCTCCTTTGAGCCCCATCTTCCGGAGGTCTCACCGTCGGGGACTACTGTGTTGAAGCAGAGACCGCCGCCGCCTCCGCCGTAGGACGAGCCCTGTGAGGTAGTAACTGTTGTATTGAAGATGATACGAGCGAGGTGCTCCTTGTCACCGAGAGGGAGCATGGGGAACTTGTTTGCCGAGAGCTCAAGCTCGTCGAAATTATAAGTCTTTTCCTCAGTTCTGATAACAGGCTCCTCGGGGATAACAACATCTGTGTTCTTGTCGGAGATAACTATTTCAGCAACAGAGAGTGCAGGGAGCTGGACATTGATAACGTTGCCGCTCAGGTCGTTCTGTATGTCGATTATCTTTACATTAGTTGAATCGGGAGTTACAGCGTAAACAACAGCGCTCTTGTAGTCGGCAGCACCGCCGTCAATTGTGATAGAAGCGTTCTGTGTCTTTGCTGTGTCCTTGTTGGAGAGTGTCATCTTTACTGTTGAAGTGTCGCTGCCGTCGATAGAAGCAAATGCAGCTGCTTTCGAGAGGTCCTCAGTTGAGGTGTCAACATAGGTGTCACCGAAAGCTCCGCCGTTTCCGTCGTAGTTGGTGTAGAGGTCAATAGCTGCCTCAACGTATGGATTTTCGCCTACATTTCCCCAGTATGTTGCGAAGTAAACGTCGTTCATTGCGAATGCTCCGAGAGCCTCTGCCTCAGCGATAGCCGAGATAGGCGACTTGCTTATAGTCTGGCTGCCCGATACGTTTGCGATGTTGTACTCTGAGATAGCGAGCTTTGTGCCGGGGTAATACTTCTCAATGGACTCCTGCATTCTCGGGAGGAAGGGGAAATGCGAGCCGCACCACGGCTGGAGCCAGCTGTCCTCGATATAATCGGGGTCATAGAGGCTTCTTGCCGCCTGAAGAGCTTCCTCATCGGAATCAACGCCCTGTGAGTAGTAGTGAACGTCGAATGCGTCGATAAGTCTCTGACCGCTTTCGTCGCCGGCCTTCTTCATCTGCTCAAGGTAGTAGTCCATGTACCAGTCGTAGTTGTCCTTGACAGCTTCCCATTCCTCAGAAACATAGTTGCCGTTTGTAGCAAGCTGTATGCAGGGGAGCATACCCCAGAAGGCAGGTCCGAATACCTGAGCGTCGGGGTCAACGGATTTTACAGCCTTAGCTGTCTCAACAGATTTTGAAATGAGCTCGTCGTTGGTAACGGGGTTGGGGTGTATACGTGAGTGAGTGCCGTTCCAGAGGACAGGCTCGTTATCAAGGCTCCATGCAGTGATACCTGTCTCGGTAGCCGCTCCGCCGATCTTGTTCACAACGTAGTTCACGTATTCGTCCATGTAGACTGTTCCGTCTGTGAGATCGGGCTCTGCGTCAAATTCTCCGCCCTTTGAAGCCTTTACCTCTACCCAGCGGTCAGAGGGAGCAGCCTCTGCCTCGGTTACCTCGCCGCTCTTGTCAGCAGCAGCATATCCGCACATCTGAACAGTTGCGAGCTTGAACGGGATATTGTTTTTAGCTGCTTCCTTTGAGAGATTCTGTGCAGCGTAAGCGGGACCGTCGGTTATGTCACCGATGTTCGTATCAGATGAATATATCCAGTCGCTTCCTGCGTTTGAGTAGTTGTTCTCCCAGTTGTAAGCTGAGTAGCGGTTGCCGCCCTGTCTTACGCTCTGGAGCTTGAGGTTTCTGAGATTGTCGGCATTGCTGTACTCGTTCACTCCGTAGATATACGGGCTGATGGACTTTCTTTCACCGCCGAGGTCAACAGTTACCGCCATGTCATAGGTTTCCTGATCAGCGGCAGCAGTAGGCAGTATGCCTGTTGAAGCAACAGCGATGATCGCGGAAAGACCTGCTGCATTAAGGCTTTTGACAAATTTGTGCATTTTCAATTCTCCTCTTCAAAAATAAAATTTTAGGTGTGGTGCAGCACACCTGATCTATGCCGTTTATAGACGTTTAACGGCATTATAAACACACGGTATCACGTCCCTCGGGACAGACTCCGTGATTTATTCGTTCTGAGCTTCTGCCGCTCTTTTTTCCTCTTCACTTCCGTATCTGAAAGGACCGCACTTCCATGTATCTATTTCGAGCTCGCGGTGAGAGATGAAGTGGGTGACGGATGTTGCAAGGGTCAGTATCGCAAGGACAGGCACATTGTGCACGTAGCCGTATGCTGTCACGGGACCTTCACCGAGGTCAACATTGAGCTGCCATGTGATACCGAAGTGGTCGAAGCGGGTGAGATAGTCGCTGACGATCTCCTTTGGGAGCTTGAGCTTGTTTGAGAGGTATTCGACTGTAATGAGGAAATTTCTCGGGAGAGTCTCACACAGCCTTATCATTCTGAGCGCTCCCTCCTCCGAGAGCAGCTTGAAAAGGTCACAGACCCTTTCTCCGAATTCTATATAAGTATCAGCTCCCTCGGGCGAAATAGCCTGAAAGAAGAGATACTGCGTGTCGGGATTCAGCCTTTCGATAGCGAAGGCACTGTCAGTCCTAAGCTGAGCAAAGGACTCCTGATTCATGTGAGCAGGGAAGCGAATATCGTCCTCAGCGAGATTTTCGTGAAACGCTGAAAGTATATAGTAGCCAAGCTCGATAACGCGCTTAGTGCGCTCACTTTCGGGATAGCTTCTGATGTCGTGCATGATAGCCCTTGAAAAGTCTATCTTGTCGGACTCAATACGTCCGAACAGCACATCGAGCGAAACATCGAGGACATTTGCTATTTCAGCAAGCAGGCTGCCGTCGGGATAGCTGCCGTTTTCCCATTTGGAAACTGCCTGCGGAGTGACCGAGAGCTTTGCCGCGAGCTGTTCCTGAGTAAGACCGCGAAGCTTTCTGTATTTGCTTACATTGTCACCGAAATTTGTAAGTTGAGTATTCATTACTTCTCCTTGTTGAACGATAGGCAGTTTCAAAACTTCTGTTCTCATTTAGTATTATAACACGACTAACAGTGAAAATCAACCAAATGTAATGCTACTTTTTAAACTGCCTGTTTAACATATAAACTTGTAGTTGAGTGAGTATACGAGAAAATGTCCGCAGCAGCAAATACTGCGGACATTGCAGGTTTTAGTTATAAATCGGGAGCGATGAGATGCTTCCTGCCAAGAATTTCTGTATTGTGAGAGCGTCCGAGGAAGTAACGCCGTCGTCTAAACCCTCAACATCTGCGAGCTTTTTGCCCTCGTCGCTGAGCTGATAGGTGTCGGGATTTGCGAGATACTGCATAACGAGCGTAGCGTCCGCGACCGAGACCATGTAGTCGTGATTTGCGTCGCCGTAAACTTCTTCCTTTGCGTTCTTGCCTGCGAGCTTCAGCAGTCCGAGTCCCGAAACATCGGTATAACCCATACCGCTGAGGTCGAACCAGTTAGCGATAGATGTGCGCTTTCCGTCGCCTGTGCCGTCGTCGTTTATCTGAGCGTCGAAGCCGACTATCTGACCGTCCGTGAAACCTCCGAGCGTTGACGGGATAGCGATCTCCACGAGGTAGCCGCCGTCCGTCTTGACCGCCGCCGAGCTGAATGAATCCGTGCTTCTTCCGTCCGTAACGGTTTTTTCGTTGTCGTAGTTCACTCTCACCTGAATGTCGTCCGCCTCGTATGAGGTGGACTTGTGGTTGTTCTCGTCGAGGAACACCTCGACAGTATCCTGCTCATAGGAATTATTGCTTGCCTTGCTGAG
>ONNL01000205.1 GCA_900319195.1 uncultured Ruminococcus sp.
ATCAAGGCCGATAACCTTTGCATAGCAGCCGCCCTCAAAGTTGAACACGCCGTTGTCGTCCCATCCGTGCTCGTCGTCACCGATAAGTCTTCTCTTAGGATCGGTTGAAAGTGTAGTCTTACCTGTTCCCGAAAGACCGAAGAAGATAGCAGTGTGCTTGCCGTCCATATCGCAGTTAGCGGAGCAGTGCATTGAAGCCATGCCCTTGAGGGGGAGGTAGTAGTTCATCATTGAGAACATACCCTTCTTCATCTCGCCGCCGTACCATGTATTGATGATGACCTGCTCTCTGCTTGTTACGTTGAATACAACAGCAGTCTCTGAGTTGAGACCGAGCTCCTTGTAGTTCTCGACCTTAGCCTTTGAAGCGTTGTAAACAACGAAATCAGGCTCAAAGCTCTCAAGCTCCTCAGCTGTGGGCTTGATGAACATATTTCTGATAAAGTGTGCCTGCCATGCAACCTCAACGATGAAGCGTACAGCCATTCTTGTATCCTTGTTAGCACCGCAGAAAGCGTCAACTACATAGAGCTTCTTGTTGCAGAGCTCGTTTACAGCGATCTTCTTGACAGCCTCCCAAGTCTCCTTAGAAGCGCGGTGGTTGTCGTTCGGGTACTCATCGGAAGTCCACCAAACAGTGTTCTCGGAGTTCTCGTCAACAACGATGAACTTATCCTTAGGCGAACGACCTGTGTAGATACCGGTCATAACATTTACAGCGCCGAGCTCAGTCTCCTGACCCTTATCGTAGCCTGTAAGCTCAGGCTTTGTCTCCTCGTTGAAGAGCTCCTCATAGGAAGGGTTGTAGATGACCTCAGTTGCGCCTGTGATTCCGTATTTAGCAAGATCAAGGTTTTTCATTGCAAAATTCCTCCTGATTATTAATTTAAAGTTCCTTCCGCGCCGTTCCAGCACAGAATCAAAACACCAATTACTATTATAATATATTCTCGGGCAGATGTCAAGCATGAAAATGTGATATATGGGAAATAATAGGTGAAATTGCTGTGAAAAGCTCTGACTTTGTATGCTGACCGGAGCTCTCCCCTGTCATGCAGGGGCAAAAAAAAGTCCCGAAGCTTCGGGACTTTTCATGCTTTTTCAAGCTTCGGAGGGAGGAACTCGTCCCCTCTCCGAACGCTGTTGTTTTTCATCTGCGGAGAGTCCGCCTCGTAAGCCTCGGCTACCTTGACTCACGCAACAGGGAGCACATACTCGCTGTTTGCAAGGTGCTTCTGTATCGCAAGCGCGTCACTCGATGTAACGCCGTCGCCGTTGCCCTCAACGTCGGCATTCTTCTCAGCTCTCTCGTTCTTGAACGAGTAAACATCGGGATTTGACTTTATCTGCATGATGAGTGTCGGGTCAGCTACGCTGAGTGTACCGTCATCATTTGCGTCGCCGTAGAGTACAGCATCTGTCGATGAGACCGTTGTGGTCTGAGAAGCTGTGGTCGTTGTCTCCTCCTTGGGCTGAGGAGTGCTGCCGTCAGGCTCTGTACCGCCGACGAGCACACCTGCATCATAAACGCAGATATTATCGCACTTGACCTCATTGCCGCTGCCGAAGAAAGCGTCGTCGTCGGTGAACATCGTGAGATCCTGATAGCTCCAGTCGTTTGAGGGATCCCAGAGACCGCCGTAGTACGTACCTAAGAGGAACTGATACTTCTTGCCCGAGTTGGCAATTGTATAGTCGTCCCACTTTATCTCGACGTAGTAGGTATCGGGAACAGCGTCATACTTGAAGGGTCCCGAGATAACGCCGTCTGCTCCTGCCTCGGGCGTTGCCTGGTCGTATAGCTCGGATATGGTGGAAATGTCGTTTATACCGCCGGATGTCTCGCTTACATTGAAGTAATAGCGCACGGAAACGTCCTTTGAAGGCTTTGTTGAAGCGGTCATTACCTTGAAGGATACCTTTGTGACACCTGCGCCGTCGGCATGGATGTCGTCGATACCACACGCCTCTACCCAGTAGCCGCTTCCGCCCTCTGCATCTGCAATTTCAGGCTCAACAGGCGGGAAATTGGGAGTTACAGCCATATCCTCTGTACCGAAGTATGCGTACATACCTGCACAGGCACCTACGAATGCTGCGTTATAGTCGATGGTTACCTCATTGAGGATATAGTTGTTCGTATAGTCGTCGTGAGCGTCATTTGCATCGAAGCCGCCTGCAAGAGCACCCCAGAGGATATGTCTCTGCTCACGGGTATCTGTGGCCTCAAGGAGTCCCGAAGCTGCACGGTGGTGAGGATACTTTACGGAATCATCGTTATAGCCGACAACGAGTGAACGGCTTCCGTGGAGCTCGTCCTCAGAGTAGTCGGTAAGACCGGCCTTATTTGAGTTTACTCTTTCAGTGAATGTAACATCATTGTTGCCGAGGATGATATCCATCTGCTTCTTTGCCCACTCGCTGTACTCGGTAGGACCGTTATTGTGATACTTGTCAATGAGGAGGAGGATAAGCTGCATTGCGGTGTTGTATCTTGCACTGCCCCAGTCATTGAGGTAAGCATAGCCGCCTGCTGTCTCCTTTGCCTTCCATGTCTTATAGCACTTTCCGAGGCAGTCATCGTCCCAGAAATCAGCGAAAACGTACTGGTTCTTGCCCTGTGCGTCTCTTATATGCTGAACAAGCTCGAGCTCGGGGTGCTCCTGATTTATAACTGCCCACATGAGTGCAGCGCCGCTCCACATATCGTTCCAGCAGTAGCACCAGCCTGACGGAGCGTAGTAATCGAATATTCCGTATGCGTAGTCAAAGCACGAAGCGTCGCCTGTTGCGAGGTACATCCAAGCAGCAGCCCAGCACCAGTCGTCCTCCCACTTATTCGAGCCGTAGAACTGCATAGGACCGTCGCCGTTATCGGAGAGCTCCTTCTTGTTGTCATTTGCAAACTTCCAGAGAGCCTTTGCATAGTCGAGCGACTTTGCCGCATACTCGGGGTCTGTGTCCTTGAAGTTCATATAGTTGATAGCGAGCGAAGCACAGGCAGATACTACATAGTCGGTCTGCGGCTTATCAGCAGTGAGGAACCATGCAGGTCTTACCATTGAATCGACCTCGGGAGCCTCCCATACAGCGTGGTCGATACCGCCCTCGCCTACCTGATAGCAGAATGCGATAACGTTTCCGTCGTCCTCGCGGAAGGTGCACTTCATGAGGTAGTCGTTGAAGTAGCGGAGAATGGTCTCGATATGGTCGTCCTGCTTGAGCTTCACGTAAGAATCGCGGAACTCATAATAGCCCCAGCCGAGAGTTGCTGCGGCATAGTTCTCGGGCATACCGAACTCAACGTGGTCGCCTGCATCGTGCATACCGCCTGCAACGTCGATAGTGCCGTCACCGTCGGGGTCGAGAACGTCCTTGTACTTGTCCATGAACTCCTGTGAGAGATTCGTACCGCCTCTCATTCTCGTTTCAACTTCTCCTTCAGCATTGGTGAATTCTTCATTCATATTCTGCATCGGAACATGAGCGTCATAGGTATGGCAGTCGCCGCGCCATGAAAGGCGGGTATTCTCATCGACCTCTGTACCGCACATATTTGCGTCATAGAAGTACATCGAATACTGGAGCGCCCTTGCGTAGTCGATAGCAAGCCCCGAATCCGTCACGAGTTCGCTCACGGGAGTCTGACCCGAAGTGACGATGATCGAGGAAGAGAGCATGGAAGCCGCTGTCACCGTGCCCACGGCAGCCGCAGCTATACGTTTGAATAAATGCATAATATTTCCTCCTTGTGCATTTGGTGATTAAAAAATGGTTTCTGATCCACGCATCATTACTCAATATTATCATACCACTTTATTCATAGAATTGCAATAGATTTTCAAAAAATAATTAATTTACTTAGATAGCTGAGTAATTGTTTGTAAAAAAGAAGGAAACAACGTCTGTGACAGAAGCCCATTGTGTGCTGCATTTACGTATCTTTTAGTTCTGCGCAAGGCAAGTCTTATTGTGTCAATTTGTGGATCTATACCTGCAGATCCGCTCTCAGATTTTTCCTCATGCCGCTAAGCGCGGGTATCGCCGCGATCGCCGCAACTACCGTATTCAACGCCACCGTGATGACTACCGACCACGTTATGAACGTCGATATACTGCCGAGTGCTCCCATATCTATCATTATTGCTCCGAATGCCGAGAACGCTATTCCCAGTATCGAGCCGATGACCGTCGAGGCAAGCGAGAACCTTACACTCTCATATATGACTGTTGCATAGAGCTGTATTTTCGTCATGCCGACTGCTCTCAGCATTGCAAGCTCTCTCCTGCGGTTGAGGACGCTCGTGTTGATAACGCTTATCATTGCAAATACTCCTGCGAGCCATACCGAGAATATGAACGACGCTCCCATTGTGACCACAGCCCTGAGCAGTGACCTTGAACCTGTGCCTTCGATAAAGTAGTCGTTCAGACTTCCGTAGTTTTCCTCCGATATCTTCATGAGCCGTTTATATGCCTTTTCGTAGTCCTTTGCACTCTTCAGCCTCATTCTGAAAAAGCACACGCAGTCAGCTGACGGAGCTTTAACGACCTCATTCTGATAATTCTCCTCGGCAACATAAAGTCCGACATCACCAAGCTCGTACTCGTTGATATTGTTCGTTATATGGTACTCAAGCGTCATGTCCTCATCAGTAAAGGTATCAGCAGTCGAATCATAAGCCAATATCCCCGGATGATCGACCATTGCCATACTGTCATAGCACATTCTCAGCGCATAGTGCTTGTCGCGGAAATCGTCATAGGAATATCCCGTTTCCTCTGCAAAATACTTCTCAAATTGCTTTCTGCTCACGGGGTGAATACTCAGACTTCCCGAATCTTCGCCGACATTGTAATATAAAAAGCTGTATTCCTCGGAATATATCTTTGCAAACAGTCCGCTGTCCTCTATCTCGCTGCCTGTCTTGTCCTTGTCCTCATAGTTGAACAGCTGAAGCTCGAAATCTACCGTAGATGTGCCCATGTACAGCTCCCTGTTTTTCTTGATTATCAGTCCGAGGAACATACATGAGGTGAACATCATTACTCCGAGTGCGAGCGCTATCGTTGCAACGACATTCTGATTCATATGCGTGTGCAGATTGCGCTTCGTGTAGTTCATAAAGAAGCTGACAGGTCCCCTGTTTAGCTTCTTCTGTCTGCGTTTGCCGTTCTTTTTGACCTTCGGCTTGCCGTAGTTCATTGCCTCTGTGGGAGACATTCTCCTTGATGCCCAGAGTGCCGAGGTCAGCGCCGAGACGAATATCGCAAGCACACAGAGTCCTATGCCTGCAAATGCAAACGGCTTCATGAGACTGTACCGGAATCCCAAGTGAACAAGTGAGCTTACCGTGCCCACAACGTACTTGCATAATGCAAATGCCGATACAGCTCCCAACGGGACAGCCGTAACTGCATAGAATGCCGCCTCCGTGAGAACAAGTGCCGCTATCTGTGCCTTTGATGTACCCATTATGCGAAGCACCGCAAACTGTACACTGCGCTCCTGTACCGAGATGTTGAACGCATTGTCGATGATGAAACGCGCAAGAAGCCATGCTATCACTATCATTATGAGCAGCACGGCGATGAATCCCATTATCTGACCAAGCTCCATTGCGCTCTTTAATTCCAGACGAAGAAGGTCAGAGTGTATCTCATGATCCCCGAGGACAATGTAGTATTCCTCGTCGTAACCGAGGTCGTGGATGAGCTTGTTCATTCCGTCACCGAATTCAATGTCGTCCCTGATTCGCACCTTGCACTCACCATATTCAGAATAGAGTGAATCGCCCTCGCCGTCAGTGATGTCGGGATTGAGCCTGTCAAGCTCACTCAGGTTGAGCGGACTGCCCTCGGGGACAACAACGTTAAGGCTCATAAGTGAGTATTTCTTGTATTTCGCCAGAAAATCGGGCTCTCTTACAAAGCCTGCGATTTTCAGCTTCACCTTATACGCCGAGCCGACATGGACATTCTTCACGGGTATCTCATCAAGAGTAAATTCGTCCGTGAGCACTTCTGTCAGCGACATATCCTTTATCGCCTGTCCGTTCTGTCTCTCTCCGAGGAGCGAACGTGCTTCCTCGTCATCAATGTCAACGAAATCATAGTAGACCTTGCCCGTGCGGTTTTTCTCCGCGTACTCATCTATAATGGAGCGGATCCTCGGGTCGTCAGTATCTGTCTCCGCCTGCACGGGAGTCAGGGTCAGCTCGATAGTGTCCCCCTCCTTGTAGCCGTAGTCGTCACGCAGCCACTCGGGGAAATACGCGAGGGACTTGTCGTCCTGCTCATTCAGCTCAAAGAAGCGCTTATCCGAGAAGGTTATGACATTGACATTGCCTGTAAGCTCGGAGTTTCCGCTGAGAGACTCGGCAGTGACGACCTTTATCCTCTTTTTGCTGCCGTCGAATGAAAGGTCGATATATCCGTTTTTATTGCCGAATGAGCCGTAGACAGCATTCAGGTCGGTAAAGCTGTCGCTGACAGATACATGATTGCGGATGATATTCACATTCTTTTCTGCCTCATCGCCTTCTCCGAGAAGTGACGTAAGGTCAGCCTCCCATGAACCCATTTCCACTATCTCATTCTCCTTGAGCGAGGTATATCCGCTGCTGAGATATGCCGCAACCGAGCAGACCAAGAATACCGACAGAAGTATGCTCAGAAACGTGAGCGCCGTGCGGAGCTTCTGCCTTCTCAGATAGCGCAGCGCAAGTATTACAAGATGCTTCATTCCTTCCACCTCAGCCTTCCGTAAGTACGCCGTCAGACATTCTGAATATCCTGTCAGCCTGTGCCGCTATGCTTCCGTCATGAGTGATGAGCAGGAGAGTCTGGTTGTATTTCTTCACCGAGTTTTTGAGTATCGTGATTATCTCGCGGCTGTTTTTGCTGTCGAGGTTTCCCGTGGGCTCGTCGGCTAAGATGAGCTGCGGCTTGTGTATGAGTGCGCGTGCGAATGCGACTCTCTGCTGCTGTCCGCCCGAGAGCTCGTGGGGATAGCTCCTGCGCTTCGAGGAAAGTCCCGTAAGCTCGAGGAGCTCGTCGAGATATGCCTTGTCCGGCTCGGTGTTGTCGAGGTTCATCGGCAGTACGATGTTTTCCTCAACGTCGAGCACGGGAATGAGGTTGTATGCCTGAAAGATGAAGCCTATGCTGCGCCTGCGGTAGACCGAGAGCTCCCCGTCGGACTTCTCCGAGATGTCTGTACCGTCGAAGAATATCTGTCCCGAGGTCAGTCTGTCTATCGAGCCGATGACGTTGAGAAGGGTGGTCTTGCCGCTGCCGCTCTCGCCCGTTACCGCTGCAAATTCTCCGCGCCTGAGCGTGAAGCTTACGTCGTTGAGAGCAAGCAGCTCAGTCTCGCCCTTTCCGTATTTTTTCATAAGATGCTCCGCTCTGAGTATCGTGTCCTTTTCCATGTAAACCGCTCCTTTTGTAAGTATGTTTTTCTATCATGAGCTTATGGGCACCTCTAAAAACCTCTTCTGGAAAAAATCAGCTATGCACTGTATCTGTGTCGTCAAACTGCCTTACCGGGCGAAAGC
>ONNL01000046.1 GCA_900319195.1 uncultured Ruminococcus sp.
GGGGTACACCTCTGCGAAGCAGAAGCACCGACCGAGCCGACAGGCGAGACGATGTCCGTAGGACAGAGGGTACGGGTCGCTGTTAGCAAAGCCCTTTGTCTCAAATACTGCTTCTCTACGCAGCTAAAGCAGCTATTACCCGATAGTGACCTATCGGATAATAGAGGAAGCTTAAAAAGGGTTTCCCCCGATAAAACCCCACATATCATATATTCAGACCGAAGCTTATTGAGAGAGCGGTATCGACCTTATTCATAGAGTTAAGGTCGAGCTCGCCCATTTTATCGCGCAGGCGTTTTTTGTCGATAGTACGTATCTGTTCAAGCAGGACGATACTATCCTTTGCGAGACCGCACGAGCTGTCGGCGCGGACTTCGATATGAGTAGGCATATGAGCCTTATCGTGCTGACTGGTGATAGCCGCGGCGATGACAGTCGGGCTATGCTTGTTTCCAACGTCGTTCTGGACAATAAGTACAGGTCTGACACCGCCCTGCTCGGACCCTACAACGGGGCTGAGGTCGGCGTAATAGATTTCTCCTCGTTTAACAGACATAATTTTGTTCTCCCGTAAAATAGAATTGATGTCGCTGAATTTATTATTGCCTGTTGTGCAGACTTTATACAGCCTCATTCCATTATATGCGCAGGAGATTATTTTGGGGACTGTACCTTATTTGTCGGAAGCGGAGGGGGTGTCAGTCTATGAGCTTTTGCAGGTCGGGGAATATCTCAAGCGAGCGTCTGAGTATGCCGTTCATGCAGGCGAGAACTATGCCGTAATTCGTGAACGGAACATCAGCGTCCTCGGCGGACTTGCGCCTGTATACCATTTCGCGCTCGTTGAGCATACATCCGCCGCAGTGTATGACCATGCTGTATTTTGAAAGCTCCTCGGGGAAATCGCGTCCCGAAGAGAGCGCGATATTCAGTTCCTTGCCCGTGTACTTTTTCAGCAGGGCGGGTATCTTTACGCTGCCTATATCTCCGCACTGGCGATGGTGAGTACAGCCCTCGGATATGAGCACGGTATCGCCGTCGCGGAGCTTTTTGAGTGCCGAAGCTCCCTTAACGGCTGTTTCGAGGAATCCCTTGTAGCGAGCCAAGAGTATCGAAAATGAGGTGAGGGGGATATCGTCGGGGACTATTTTGCTGACATACGCAAATGCCTGACTGTCGGTCACGACCATGCGCGGCTTTGTGCCTATGCGGTCAAGGGTCTCGGCAAGCTGGAATTCCTTGGTCACGACTGCCATTGCATCGGCGTCGAGAATATCGCGGACAGTTTGCTGCTGAGGGAGAATAAGGCGACCCTTGGGAGCTGACGCATCAACGGGAGTAACGAGCACGATGAAGTCGTTGGGGGAGATGAGGTCGGAGATGATGTGACGCTCCTCGGAATCGGTCTTGGAGATGTGTGCTATCATTTCCTTGAGTTCCCATATCTTGTCACCCGTGCGAGCACTCACGAGTATCTCATTCGGCTTGCATTCGCGGTCGGGGACGAGGTCGGACTTGTTGTAGGCGATGATGTAGGGTATCTGCTTCTGAGCGAAGAGTGAGAGAAGCTCGTTGTCGGCTTCGGTCAGACCCACGGTGGAATCGACTATGAGGACAGCTATGTCTGTACGGTTGAGGATCTGACGGGTCTTTTTGACGCGGAGCTCACCGAGGGAGCCGATGTCGTCGAAGCCGGGGGTGTCGATTATGAGGACAGGACCTATGGGAAGGAGCTCCATGGCTTTGGTGACGGGGTCTGTTGTTGTGCCTTTGATGTCAGAGACTACGGAAAGGTCCTGAGCGGTAACGGCATTGACGATGCTGGACTTGCCTGCATTTCGCATACCGAAAAATCCGATGTGAAGCCTTTCACCTGAGGGCGTATCGTTTAATGACATAGTGATATTCCTTTCGTATGTTGTAGGAAAGTTTTTTAAAAGACTGAAATGATCTTGCTTCCTGTAATATCAAAAAGAGCGAAAAAGCCCATATAATGAGCCTCTTCGCTTCATCTTTTCAAAAACTGCAAAAACCGCTTCCTCAGAACTCGATCTGCGAAATAACAGCCTTCAAAGCATCAGCACTCGCCTGAAGCTTCTTCTTCTCCTCATCAGTCAGCGTGGGAGTCAGCACCTTCTCAATACCGCTTCCGCCAATAATACATGGGAGACTAAGACATACATCATTGATCCCGTAGCTTCCGTTTATCATTGTAGAAACAGCAATAACGTCCTTGGAATCGCGGAGAACAGTATCACATATCCTGTTTATCGAAAGAGCGATAGCATAGAATGTAGCACCCTTCCTCTTGATCACCTCACTGCCTGCCTTGCGGACAGCTTCCTCGACAGCTTCCTTATCAATATTCTTGTGCTCCTCTTCCTTGCAGTATTCCTCCATGTCGATACCTGCAATATTGGTTATAGACCACGGTATCATTGATGTGTCGCCGTGCTCACCGAAAACATATGCGTGAATGCTCTTCGGACTGAGGTCGAAGTGGTCAGCGATAGTCGAGCGGAGACGTGAAGTGTCAAGAGCTGTACCCGAACCTATTACCTGCTCGGGTCTGAGGTCCGTGCACTTGAGGATAGTATATGTAAGAATGTCAACAGGGTTGCTTACTACTATATAGATAGCGTTCGGAGCAGCCTTAGCTACCTGCGGCATAACTTCCTTGATTATATTTACATTAGCTTTAGCAAGGTCAAGTCTTGTCTGACCGGGCTTTCTTGCAAGACCGAGAGTTACTACAACGATGTCGGAACCTGCAGCGTCCTCATAGGAGCCGTCATAGACCTCAACATTATGACCGAATGAAACACCCTGACGGATATCCATAGCCTCGCCCTTAGCCTTAGCCTTGTTTATGTCAACGAGAACGATATCTGAACAGGTGCCTGATACAGCGAATGTATATGCAGCTGTTGCGCCGACATTGCCTGCGCCGAGAACAGTGATTTTTCTGCCGATCTTATTTTCTTCCATAGTTATGGTTCCTCCATATTTCAGTATACTTATATTATATCATAAAACCTGAAAATATCAAGCAAAAAAGCACAACTGACAAAAAAATCGGAATTTCATACAAATCCGCAGTGCAAATTCGTGAAATCTTTAACAATCTAACGACCTCGATCCCGATTTATAGATTGGATGATATGTATTATATGTATAATATGAATGGACTGTTACTTCATCTGTGAATAATATGCACTATATCGTGAATAAACCCGAAAAATATGAATATTTATTCAAATCCCCTTGACAAAGAAAATATATGGTGTATAATAGAATTATCACTTACAGTAACGCTTTTAAGGCGTTGATTTTCAGGAGGTATTCGTTATGGCAGACAAAAAGGACATTAAAAAGGTCGTACTTGCTTATTCGGGCGGACTTGATACTTCTATCATTATCCCGTGGCTCAAGGAAAACTACAATAACTGCGAGGTTATCGCTGTTTCAGGCGACGTAGGACAGGGAACAGAGCTCGACGGTCTTGAGGAAAAGGCAAAGAAGACAGGCGCTTCAAAGCTCATCGTTGCCGATCTCAAGGAAGAATTCATTCAGGATTATGTATATCCCACCGTTCAGGCAGGTGCTGTATATGAGAACAGATATCTCCTCGGAACATCATTCGCTCGTCCGATAATCGCAAAGAGGATCGCAGAGATCGCTCTTGAAGAGGGCGCTGACGCTATCTGCCACGGCTGCACAGGCAAGGGCAACGATCAGGTACGTTTCGAGCTTGCTATCAAGGCATTCGCTCCCGATATGCACATCATCGCTCCTTGGAGAGAATGGGACCTCAAGTCTCGTGACCAGGAGATAGACTACGCAGAGGCACACAATATCCCGCTCAAGATAAGCAGAGAGACAAACTACTCAAAGGATAAGAACATCTGGCACCTCTCACACGAGGGTCTTGACCTTGAGGATCCTGCAAACGAGCCTCAGTATGAGAAGCCCGGCTTCCTCGAGCTCGGAGTTTCACCTATCGACGCTCCCGACAAGCCTACATATATCACTATTCACTTTGAAAAGGGTATCCCGACAAAGCTCGACGGCAAGGAGCTCAACGGTGTTGAAATGGTTTCAGCACTCAACAAGCTCGGTGGCGAGAACGGTATCGGTCTTGCTGACCTCGTTGAGAACCGTCTCGTTGGTATGAAGTCGAGAGGCGTTTATGAGACTCCCGGCGGAACTATCCTCTATCATGCACATGATGTCCTTGAGACAATTTGTCTTGATAAGGAAACTGCACGTATCAAGCAGTATCTCAGCATAAAGTTTGCTGACATCGTATATAACGGTCAGTGGTACACACCTCTCCGTGAGGCTATGAGCGCATTCGTAACAGAGACTCAGAAGACTGTTACAGGTGATGTTAAGCTCAAGCTCTACAAGGGCAACATCATCAACGCAGGCGTAACCTCACCGTATACTCTCTATTCTGAGGAAGTTGCAACCTTCGATGAGGATAACGTTTACGACCAGAAGGACAGCGCAGGCTTCATCAACCTCTTCGGACTTCCGATAAAGGTTCGCGCAAAGCTCAACCAGAAGAGAAACAACAAGTAAGCAAAGTCAAAATGCAATAAATATAACAGGCAGGTCTATCCCCTGCCTGTTGTGATTTTATGAAAAAGAAGGGAAGTGTGCGGAATGGTGGACATAAGGGTAATGGTCCCTGAGGACTGCGACGGTATCGCTGAGGTATGGAAAAATCACGAGGGTACCAATCCTGTTGACGACAGCAGGGAGGGACTTGAAAAGTATCTGAGGAGAAACCCGACAACGAGCTTTGTCGCTGTGGATAACGGGACGATGATCGGTACTATACTTGCAGGTCACGACGGGCGCAGAGGACTCTTTCACCATGTATCCGTGCTTCCTGAATATCAGAAGCAGGGCGTTGGGAGAATGCTCGTTGAAA
Source organism: uncultured Ruminococcus sp. (assembly GCA_900319195.1). GTDB lineage: Bacteria > Bacillota > Clostridia > Oscillospirales > Ruminococcaceae > Ruminococcus. Next base: position 4,940 of record ONNL01000046.1, read on the forward strand.
ATGCCGCAGAGGCTCTGCGGAGGGAGGGCATCAACAAGGTGCTGCTTGTGGTATTCACACATAATGACAACGCAAATGCCTTCTGGGAGCATATGGGCTTCACGGTGCGTGAGGACCTCTATTACAGGAACAAGTACATAAACATCTGAAATAATAAGGAGAAAATATATGGCTGATATGATGTGGGCAGGAAGATTCTCGAAGCAGGTCGATGAGACCGTAAATGCCTTCAATTCTTCGATAGCCTTTGACGGACGTATGTACCGCCACGATATACAGGGCAGTATCGCCCATGCAACTATGCTCGGTGACTGCGGCATAATCTCAAAGGAGGACAGTCTCGCTATCATTGAGGGACTCAAGGGCATTCTTTCTGATATTGACAGTGGGAGCCTTGAGCTTGATCCGACTGCCGAGGATATCCATATGTTCATTGAGGCAGAGCTCACAAAGCGTCTCGGCGACATAGGCAAGAGACTCCACACGGCACGTTCAAGAAACGATCAGGTCGCAGTTGATCTCAGGCTCTACCTCCGCGACGAGGTGAAGGAGATACATGAGCTGCTCGTAAAGCTGATACGCACTCTCATAGACACAGCCAAGCAGCATACCGAGACTATCATGCCCGGCTACACTCACCTCCAGAGAGCACAGCCTATCACTTTCGCACATCATCTCATGGCTTATGTGTGGATGCTCCTGCGCGACCTCGGCAGACTTGCCGACGCTGCAAAGAGAATGAACTATTGTCCGCTCGGCTGCGGAGCACTTGCAGGTACGACCTACCACACCAACAGACAGCAGACCTCGGAGCTCCTCGGATTTACAGATCCCATGGCGAACAGCCTTGACGGAGTTTCCGACCGCGATTACTGCGTGGAGCTCAACTGTGCACTCTCGCTCATTATGACGCATCTCTCACGCTTCTCCGAGGAGATAATAATGTGGTGCTCATGGGAGTTCAAGTTCATCGAGCTTGACGACGCATTTGCAACAGGCTCGTCCATAATGCCGCAGAAGAAGAATCCCGATGTTACGGAGCTTATCCGCGGAAAGACGGGCAGAGTAAACGGAAATCTCCTTACTCTCCTCACAATGCTCAAGGGCATTCCGCTTGCATATAATAAGGATATGCAGGAGGACAAGGAAGCGATATTCGACTCCGTTGACAACGTAAAGCTCTGTGTAAAGACATTTATCCCCATGCTTGCCACAATGCGTGTATATAAGGAAAATATGCGCAATGCGGCGGCAAGAGGCTTCATCAACGCTACGGACTGCGCGGACTACCTCGTTAAAAAGGGTATGCCCTTCCGTGACGCATACAAGATAACGGGAACTCTCGTTGCGGAGTGCATAAGCAAGGGACTTACCCTTGAAACTCTGCCGCTTGAGGAATACAGAAAGATGACGGAGCTCTTTGATGAGGGCGTATATGACGCTATCAGCCTTGACACCTGTGTAAGAGAGAGAAAGTCGGAGGGCGGTCCCTCTCCCGACGCTGTAAACAAGCAGATAGCACAGGCTGAGGCGGCTCTCGGAGAATTTGTATGAAGAAAAAGGACCTTGTTTTCACGATAGGTCTGTGCATATTCATGGGTGTGCTCTGGGTAGTGGGCGAGATAGTCATGGGACTGTGGATAGCTCTCAACGTAAAGGCACATATCATGTGGCTCGTCAGCATCGTTGTGGTGACGCTTGCCGTCAGCGTATGGCACTCCTTGATAGAGGACAACTCGGATTACCATGACCCGAAGCGTGAAAAATACAGGAAAAAAGTGAAGAGATACAGGAGGAAATGACACTATGTCAGTTAAGGTTTACATAGATGGTCAGTCGGGTACGACGGGACTGAAAATACTCGAGAGATTCGAGGGTAGAAACGACATCGAGCTCATGAAGATAGACGAGGATAAGCGCCATGACAACGCGGAAAGAGCGAAGTTTATAAACAGCTCGGACTTCACATTCCTCTGCCTGCCCGACGACGCGGCAAGAGAGGCTGTCTCACTTATCGACAACGACCACGTAAGGATAATCGACGCTTCAACGGCTCACCGTACTGATCCTGCATGGGCATACGGCTTCCCCGAGCTTTCGGCGGAGCACAGGGCAAAGATACAGTCCTCGAACAGAGTTGCTGTCCCCGGCTGTTATGCAAGCGGCTTCAATTCGCTCGTTTATCCCATGGTCAAGAGCGGCATAATGCCCGACGATTTCCCCGTATTTGCCTATGCGACCTCGGGATATTCGGGAGCAGGCAAGAAGGCTATCGCCGTATATGAGGGCGACGACAAGCCGTATGAGTTCAACAGTCCGCGTCAGTATGCGCTCTCACAGGCTCATAAGCACCTCCCCGAAATGCAGGCTGTTTCGGGACTTAAATTCAAGCCGATGTTCAATCCTATGGTCTGCGATTATTTCAGCGGAATGGTCGTAAGCGTACCCGTACAGACGAGAATGCTCCACAAGGGCACCACTGCGGAGGCTGTACACGAGATGTTCGCGGAGCACTATGCGGACGCAAAGCTCGTTGAGGTCATGCCGCTGATGAGTGCTGACGAGCAGAAGGCATTTTTCCTCGCTTCAAATACGCTGAGCGGACAGAATAAGATGCAGATATTCGTATTCGGAAATGACGAGCAGATCCTTCTGTGCTCGAGACTTGATAACCTCGGAAAAGGCGCAAGCGGCGCGGCAGTGCAGTGCCTTAATATCATGATGGGCGCTGACGAGACTACGGGACTTATATAAACTCACGGTCGGGAAGCAGAGTGTCAGCGA
>ONNL01000039.1 GCA_900319195.1 uncultured Ruminococcus sp.
GAGCTTATCGAAAAGATAGTCGTTTATGCTCCTGATAATAGCAGTGGACATCGCACTCAGCAGATAGAGATACACTTCCGATTTGATATTGCAGTCGCTACGGCAACCGCAAACCGCAGAGAATACACCAAAAAGAGAAAGGCTGCGTAGGCTATTCTACGCAACCTTTACTTCAAACCGTTAATATTTCTTTATTGGCGCTACGCTTGAGGGAGAACTCTTTCTCAAAAGGGTCTCCCTCAGTAATAAACGTATACCTTTCAATGCACTGTCATATCAAAGTGCAGTTATTTTATACCGCTCATTATGCTGTCAAGGATAGATTTATTCCACGCAAGTGTACCGCGGTCAAAGATACCGTAGCTCGACTCGCCGCTTGCGACGTTATTATCCCAGACGAAGCACTTGATACCGTTAGCCTTTGCCTGTGAGACATAGTACCTATAGAACTCAGCACGCGCGGACTCGTCGGCATTTGCGACAGCTCCGAATTCGTCGATGATAACGGGGGTACCATTATCAATGAACTTGGATTTCAGCGTTGAGAACTTTGCACTGAGCTCAGATTTTTCAGCATCACCGAATGTCGAGCTCTCGCCGTTTGCAAACTTCCACGGAGCGTAGTAGTGAACGTTGAGGACAATATTCTCGCCGCTCGGTATCACCATATCGTTCAAAGCCGCGTCCTCGGCAGAAGCGCCGTATGTAGTCACGATAAGGGTACGTCCGGTATTATTGCCGCCCGAAGCTCTTACCGTATCAACGAAATCCTGTGCGTACTTATTGATGACCTTTCTCTCCTCGGGAGTGCCGCCCATCCACTCATTTGCGCTGCCGATAGTTCTCGGCTCGTTCATGCCTTCAAAGAGGAGCCTGTCGCCGTAAAACTTGAAGCGTGCAGAGAGCTGCTCCCATATCTTCTTGAGCTTTGCGCTGTCCTGTGAGTATTCAGCCTCCGTCGGATTGAACCATGTATAGTCATCATGGTGCATATTGATGATGACGAACATTCCGTTGTTATATGCGTAGTCAACGACCTCGTGCACTCTGTCAAGCCATGCGGAGTCGATAGTGTCGCCGTTCATATGCTCGCCCCACGTTACAGGGATACGGATAGCATTGAAGCCTGCATTCTTAACGCTGTCTATCATTGCCTTTGTGGTCTTGGGATTGCCCCATGCGGTCTCGCCGTCGGTAGCATAGTCCGCGTAGCCATAGCTGTCGAAGGTATTTCCAAGGTTCCAGCCGACGTTTATCGCGTCCACTATCTCCGCAGATGAACGGAATCCCGATGTGTCCGCAACGGGAGCCGCTGTCGGAGCCTCTGTTTTTTCCTCGGTCTCAGCGGCACTGCTGTCCGCAGCCGAAGCTCCGCTTCCGAGGCTGTATTTTACGGTTATAGAGTCAAGATCAACAGTAGGCTGTTCGCTCCACCAGTAGCCGAGCATTATCTCACCGTCCTTTGCGGCGTATTGTTTAGCTTCGTCAGGGACGAACCATGTGAGTGAAAGATTTGCGCTATCTGTGAATACGGCTGTGTCGCCCGACTGGTAATTGCCCTTGGACGAGCTGTATCCGAATGCTCCCGTGAACTTTCCGAAGCCGCCCGACGAGCTTACATTATATATAACTGCCTCCGGGACAGCACCGTCGGGGAGAAAGTCCGTGGGTACCTTTATAGTGTTGTCGGTGTCGCTGAAGCCGACGCTCTTGCCGACCTGCCGGTCAACAGTACCGTCCACCGATATTTCCCTTGTGCGTGTGAAGGTACATACCGCGCTCTCAATGCGAATGCTCGCGGCATTGCCCCACCAGTAACCGAAGAGCACCTCTCCGCCCGAAGCGGCGCACTTTCCGACATCAGCAGGAACGTTCCATGTTATCTCGCCGTATGTACCCTCGGTCTCAGCGGAAAAATCCTCGGACTGATACCAGCCTTCATCTGTCGCGGAGCTGCATTCGCTGCTTACCGAGAGACCGCAGCCGCCCTTGAATGTGCCTATATTTGCCCCGTCACCCGAATATATCGTGAACGTGAATGAGGTTATCACGTCGCCGTCCTCGATGAAGTCCGAGAGGGGAAGCTTTATCGTGTTGCTGCCCTCAGTGCGCTCGATAGTCTTGTTGACCGTCACCTGTGAGCTTATGGTTGCCGAGAGAGTCTCCTTCGGGCTTACGTGTACGGTAGTCGGCTCAACAGCCGTTGTCGCCTCCGCTGCCGGTGTTGCTGCCGCTGTTGCTTCTGCCGAAGCCGCGGTTGTCCCCTCAGCCTTTGACGATGAGGAACTCTTTTTCTTGCCGCTGCCGCATGATGCCGCAGTGAGTGTCATGACCGCTGCACTTAGCAGTGCCAGAGCTTTTTTCATTGTGTATATCCTTCTTTCTGTATCATTACACCTATATTATACCATTCATGTGCTTGTATTTCAACATTTACAGCCATTCTTAGTTTGTAAATATTCGTCGCTTTGATTAAAACAGTTTTGCAATAGCCGCGATACTGATTCAGGAACTCGTGCGGTTTTATAGAGGGAAACCCTCTATCTCAGAGAGCATCCACTGACAAAGCGCATAGGCTCCTGCATGAGTACCTCAATTATCTCAACGCAGTCATTCAATCTTGACTTTTTTAGTAGGATATGATAATATGTAAGTGGTGATAATATGGAGAATGTTATAAATTTCAATGAGCTTGCCGCCAAGCGTGAGCAATATATGCTCGTGGACATTCGTGACACAGGCTCGTTTGAGACGGGACACATCGAGGGTGCTTTGAATCTCCCCGAATATGAGATACAACAGCGCATGAGCGAACTGCCGAAGGACAGGTGTATCGCAGTATACTGCCGTCAGGGAGACAAGGCTCCCGAGGCCGCGGAAATGCTGAGGGAAAACGGCTTCGACGCAGTGAGCGTCAGCGGCGGCTATATTGAGTGGCTGATGAAAAAGATACAGACGGGTATCGAGGAAAACCGCGTTGCCGACATCGAGCGCAGTATACAGAAAAAATTCCACCGCAGTATTTTCAGCAAATTCACAAAGGCGATAACCGACTATCAGCTCATACAGCCGAATGACCACATAGCCGTCTGTATTTCGGGCGGTAAGGACTCAATGCTCATGGCAAAGCTCTTTCAGGAGCTCCACCGCTACAGCAAATATCCATTTGAGCTGACATTTATCGTCATGGATCCCGGGTACAGTCCTGCAAACCGCGCTCTCATCGAGGGTAACGCCGGACTGCTGAATATCCCGATAGAGATCTTTGAAACGGATATTTTCGGCTCTGTGTATAATGTGCAGAATAACCCCTGCTATCTCTGCGCGAGAATGAGGAGAGGTCATCTCTACAACAGGGCAAAGGAGCTCGGCTGCAACAAGATAGCGCTCGGTCATCACTACGACGACATCATCGAGACTATACTCATGAGCATGATATACGGCGGACAGGTCGAGACTATGATGCCGAAGGTGCACAGCGCCAACTTTGAGGGAATGCAGCTGATACGTCCCATGTATCTGATACGCGAGGCTGAGATAAAGCACTGGTGTATGTATAACGACCTGCACTTCATTCAGTGTGCCTGCCGATTCACCGATAACGCGGCAAGCTCCGCTCCCGACAAGGAGAGCACGTCGAAGCGCCGCGAGATAAAGAAGCTCATCGCAAAGCTTGCGGAGGGCAATCCGCAGATAGAGAAGAACATCTTCCGAAGCGTCGAGGGTGTAAATCTGAACAAGATAATCTCATATAAAAAGGACGGAGTTATCCACCATTTCCTTGACGAGTATGAAAACTGATACTGCAATAGGCTAAACAATTTTTGGTGGTCGTTATGTGTCGGCGTTTGCGTATTTGCCCACCTCACAAAGCGCGTACGTCGCGCACCGTTTTTCGCGTCAGAATCATTAAGGGCACCTCTAAAAACCTCTTCTGGAAAAAATCAGCTATGCACTGTATCTGTGTCGTCAAACTGCCTTACCGGGCGAAAGCC
>ONNL01000017.1 GCA_900319195.1 uncultured Ruminococcus sp.
AAAGGAACGAGCGTGGAATGACAAGAAGCTGTTGATCGAGTGGCGGGAGCGTTGGGCGGATTGGTGCAATCATAAGCTGTATTTCGTTTCAGAAGCTCGTGTCGATCACCGAAGTTACAAGGAGCAAGGTGTTGACAAGCTGCCTCAGATTCACCTCGGTGTAGAGGTATGCGCAGTTGAGCGCAAGGGCTTTAAGACTGATAAAGGCAACCGCAACAGAAGGATAAGACAGCGCAATCTTGAAGTCGAGATCGCAGAACTTGAAAAGGAAATGCAGTCCAAACGCTCACAGCAGCGCCAAGAGATGATAGACTACATCGAAACAAATATCGGCTGCAAGGTGTCGGACGCTTTTGCGATTCATGACAATCAAGCTGTGCTGGAACAGTACGAGAAATTCTTGCAGAGCCGCAATATTCCGTGCGAGCTGATTTTCTACAACGAGGATAAGTGTGAATTGTTTGTACCGAAGTCCGAGCGGGATAGGGCAATCGACCTGCTGACAAGCTACAAAAAACAGACTCATGAAAGGGATAACCAACAGAATACGCAACATAACCCCGCACCGCCGAAGAAGCAGAAGCTGCGAATATAGCCGCAAAACAAAATTGTGCCGTATGGCACCTCAGCGGAATCGCTTGCTTTTACGGGGGAGTCCAGAGGGGTTCTCCCCTCTGGCGCACTTACAAACCCTCCGTGGTTTGTATAAGTGCGCCCTCCGGGGGTAGCTGGTGATAGGCACGTTCTGTAAAAACGAACGGAGAAGCACTGCCCCCGTCAAACCTTCGCGTATGCGAATAGATGCGTATGCATCGAGCGCAAAATTGCGCCTCACGGAAAGGAGAATGCTATTGAGTAATAAGAAGCTGACAACAGAAGAAAAGATAGAAAAGTCGAAAGGCTACGTCGATGAATTGACCCGGCTGAGAAATCGTATCAAAGCAGTACAGTCTGCGAAGAAGAAACTTGATGCCGAGATCGACGATGAGCGTGCTAAGGAAGATTTGCTGAACAAGCAGGGTCTCGGTGAAAAGTTTGTCGGGAAAATAGACACTAAGCTCCCGCAGAAGAAATATGAGGAAATCATGGATTTCATGTTCATGCATGAGGACTGCGTTGAGTTCATCGCTGAGGTTATCGACAAGTACAAGCAGGAGCAGAAAGCGGCGGAAAAGGCTGCTGCCGAGGAAAACGGCGAGGTCGCTGAATCGGTCTTGGCTGATGATAGCGACAACATGGGTGAAGATACTGAAACTGTACTTGAGGACGAGACTGCTTGTTCGGACGAGGGTAGCATTTCAGCGTAAATAAATGAAAATGGAAAAGGTCGGGTGATACCTATGCACTATTTACCGCTGTCGGTGAGAGTAGACCGTGAATGCTATTGCTGACAGTGTTTAGGAAATCCATTCGGGGTCTCGCTAACCCCGATAACTACTTGTAAAATCTTCAAATATCTGCCGTAACTCCTTACGGCAGGAAAATGAATCCACTTTAGTATTTATCATCTCCTTTCGATGACGAGAGGAGAAAATATTTGAGTAATATCTTAGAGAAAGAAACAGAACAGAAAAAAGACAACAAGAAACTTGAGATCTCCGAGAAAGACCGTCGGGCGTTCCTGACCGCCTTGAAGATCGGTTACTACAAGGAATTTCACAAGCAGGGTATTTTGAGCGATGAGGAGTTGGAATATCTGATAAATCTGCAAGCTAAATACACTGCGTAAGGTAAAACCCCTGCATATTTTTTTCTACCGCTTGACTGCTGCCGCAGCAAATGGTATAATAAATATGCAGGGGGATTTTATCCCCGAATAACGGGGGAAGGAGGTACAATGTATAGCAAGATAAAAGTTGCGGCGTACTGCCGCGTGTCTACCGATTTCTCTGACCAATTGAATTCACTTTCAACTCAGAGAAATTATTTCAACGAGTATATCAACAACCATGACGAATGGGAGCTTGTAGAGATCTACTACGATGAGGGTATCACGGGAACTTCCACGAAGCACCGTGAAGGCTTCAATCGCATGATAGCCGACTGTGAGGCTGGCAAAATTCATCTTATCCTCACCAAAGAGGTCAGCCGCTTTGCGAGGAACACTATTGACACTTTGACCTACACCCGTAAGCTGTCGGACTTGGGTATCGGCGTGATATTTATGAATGACGGCATTGATACTCGTGATAAAGACGGCGAACTCCGCTTGTCAATTATGGCGAGCATTGCGCAGGAAGAAAGCCGCAAGATATCCGAACGTGTCAAGTGGGGCATGAAACGCAGAATGGAAAACGGTGTTGTTCTCGGCTGCGGACGAATTTACGGTTTCAAGGTCGTTGACGGCAAGCTGGAGATAGTCCCCGATGAAGCCGAGATCGTCAAGGAGATATTTCATCAGTATCTCTACGATGGCAAAGGCTCCACAAGGATTGCGAAAGACCTTACAGAGCGTGGCATTCCTACGCTGAATAACAGAATATGGAGTCCACAGCACGTTCTGAAAATTCTCGCTAATGACAAGTATGTCGGTGACCTGACTCAATGGAAATTCTACAAACCAAACGTGCTTGCCGAAAGGCGCATACCTAACAAGGGAGATTGTCCCGATTCTCCGTTGATTACCGTCAAGGATCATCATGAGGCAATCATATCTCGCGAAATTTGGGATGCTACTCAACAGGAATTGGAACGCAGAGGAAAGCTCACCCGTGAGGGTCGCAAGCATTCAAAATCGTATTGGTTCAGCGGAAAGTGCAAATGCGGCAAGTGTGGATTCAGTTACATCAATGCAAGCTCATCAAGCCACGATTACAGGTATCTCGGCTGCCGAAACAGACAGCTTAACGGTAAAGATGTCCGAACAGCACCTACGGGCGAGGTGATAGGCTGCGATAATCATTCCGTTGATGAACGTATTCTTTCGCTGGCTATGAAAACGCTGCTCGAATATGTCAAAGACCTGCGTAAACCTATCGAAGCCGAGATGGTCGAGGAGATACAGCAAATGCAAACGTCTATTACTGCTGTTGACATGACTTCGCTCAAAGCTGATATTGATAAGCTGAAAAGTAAAAGGCTGAAAGCAGTTGACCTGATGCTTGAAGGGCTTATCTCAAAGGAAGCTCTCAAGGAGCAGACAGATTTTTATGATAAAGAAATATCTGCGCTGACGGAAAAGCTGTCGATCTCGCAGGATATTTCATCTAAATTCAAGAAACAGACCCAAACGATACACAAAGCTATTGAAAAGATACGCAGCCTTTCGGATGGTGATCTTGAAAGCACCGAACTGTATGGAGAGATGCTCCAGCAGGCTATATTTCCCGAATACGGACAAATGAAGGTATATCTTTGCGGAATGCCCTGTGCATTTGATATAGCTTACAGTGTAAAGAAAGCGCCGAGAATCGGCATTTATGACATCACTATTGAAAAATGTGAAGCCGAAGGTTTATGACGGTTTTCGACAATGATAGGCACGCCGCTTCTAC
>ONNL01000171.1 GCA_900319195.1 uncultured Ruminococcus sp.
TCGGTCAAAACGGGTATTTATTAAATTTAATTATAACATTTCTGCGGCGTTATGTCAAGCCGCACAGGGTTCCGAAGCCCATAGAAAAAAGCTGTTGATTGTTGTCGTGTTTTGGCGAAATTACCAATTGCACTTAGCCGTATTTCAGCACTTCAACGCTTTTACAGAATGTCGTGCGGATTTCTGTAACACTCACGTACCCGACTGTGTCTCGGAGTATTTTCTGAGTATGAGAGCGGCGTCAATTGCGGTCACGGAATTGTCTCCGTCGAGGTCGGCAAGGTGCACCTGCAGACCGCTGAACGAGGGGAGCTTTCCCGAAGCAACGGACTTATATTCGTCGAGGACAAGCAGTGCGTCATCGGTCAGCAGCTTTCCGTTCAAATCAGCATCGCCGCCGATATAGTCCGCAGTGTCAGCGATGGTGATACCGAGCTCCTCCGCGTATGTATACGCTGCCGAGTTCTTTTCGCAGGCAATGGTGAATCCCGAAATATTCGCAAATGAAGCGCTTATCGTGTCATATCGGCGACCTATGGAATTATCGCCTATCTCCGTCACTGTCGGCGGAACATATATCATGCTCAGCTCGCCGCAGCTGTAAAAGGCATTTGCTCCGACTACTGTGACGCTGTCGGGGATAGACAGCGAGGCGAGCGAAGTGCAGGCGGAGAAGCAATTCTCGGGGACTGCCTTGATGTTGTCGCTGAGTCGCACGCTCTCAAGCTTGAGACAGCCTGTAAAGCAGTTCTTACCAAGCGTTTCAACAGAATCGGGCAGGGTAACGCGGTCGAGCGAAAGGCAGCCCGAAAATGCGCTGTCTCCGATAGCGGTCGTACCGTTTCCGATAGTAAGGCTTTCAAGCTTCGAGCAGGAAAAAAATGCCTTGCTGCCGATGGATTTTACGGTGTCGGGAATGACAACGGTGGTCAATCCGCTCATGCCGTCGAAGGCATTATCACCTATCGCAACAACGGTGCAGCCCTCGTATTCCGACGGTATTTCGAGCTTTTCTCCCGAACCGACACCCTCGGTTATCTTGATGCCGCCCTCTACAACAACATACGAAAACTGATAATCCGACGCGGCTGATGACCTGTTTACAGGCAGTGCCGACACCGCAAGTACGGCTGAAAGAATTGCCGCAGCTATCTTCTTCATCATTTATTCTCCCTTCGGCAGACCTCTCCGCTTATCATGACGAGCTTAGGCTCGGACATGAGGTCAAGAGGATTCTCGTCCCTGCGGTAGACCTGAATATCGGCGTCCTTGCCGACCTCAAGCGTACCTGTAACATCGCTTATGCCGAGTATCTCAGCAGGATTTATCGTAAGAGTTTTCAGTGCCTCGTCAAATGTCAGACCGCCCTTCACAGCAGCCTGCGCCGAGAGCGGAAGGTACTGTATCGGAATGACCGTGTGGTCTGTGCATATCGAAATTTTCACGCCCTCGCTGTTGAGCGCGGCGGCATTTTTGAGCTCAAGCCCCTTCATTTCGGGCTTGCAGCGGTCACAGATAACGGGACCGCATATCACGGGGATATTCTCCCTTGCGATGATGTCCGCGACCTTATATCCCTCTGTGCCGTGGATTATGACGGTATCGAGGTTGAATTCCTTTGAAATGCGAATGGCTGTGCAGATGTCGTCAGCGCGGTGGCAGTGGAAAAATGCCTTCTCCTTGCGATCGAGCAGCGGCATGAGCGACTCGCACTTTATATCATACTCGGGTGGGTCGTAGTTTTCGCTGTCGGAGTAGTAGCTGTCCATGTCATGCGTATAGCGGCGGCATTTCTGTATACCCTCGCGTATGAGGGCAGCGATAGCCATGCGCGTTACGGGAGCCTCACTCCTGTCGTTATAGACATTCTTCGGGTTTTCTCCGAGTGCGAATTTGATACCCACATTTTTTATCAGCATATCGTCAACACAGCGTCCGTTGGTTTTCAGAGCGATTATCTGACCGCCGCAGGCATTGGCACTGCCCGGACTTGATGCCGCAGCAGTTATACCGCGCATTCTCGCTTCCTCGAAGCAGCGGTCAAACGGGTTGATGCCGTCGATAGCGCGAAGCTGAGGCATAAACGGGTCGCTAACCTCGTTGCAGTCGTCACCCTCAAAGTCAAGACCGTCCTCGATTATGCCGAGGTGGGTGTGAGCGTCGATAAAGCCGGGCAGGAGCATTCCGCCCCATGCGTCGTAGCTGTCCTCGGGGATAGAAACGGGGACACCGCTTCCTATCGCGGCTATCTTGCCGTCCTTAGTCTCGAGCCAGCCGTTTTTTATGACCTCGCCGCCGTTCATCGTATGGATCTCTGCATTATAAATCAGCATAGTTTTCTCCGTTCACTTTTTTCTCTCAACAAGCTTCAGCACGTCGATAAGCTTGTCGGTATTCTCGACGGGACTGCCGTCGCACCTGATAGACGCGTCGGAATTTTTGATATACACACCGCGTCTTTTGTTATAAAGCTCCTCAAGCTGTTCCTTGGTCGAATTGACAACTATGGGACGATTAGGGTCGTCTTTTATACGTCCGTAGCACACCTCAAATGGGACATCGAGGAAGATGACAGTACCGTTATTTTTTGCGACCTCGGCGGTAGTATCATTGAGCAGAGCGCCGCCGCCCGTCGAAACAACGGTCTTTTTCAGACCGAGGGACTGAACTGTCTCAGCCTCTTGCTGACGGAAGAAGGGTTCTCCCTTTTGTTCAAATATCTCGGGGATAGACATACCGAGCTTTTCGACTATCAATTCATCGGTATCGCAGAAGCCGCAGCCGAGCTTTTTAGCGGCAAGCCTGCCGATAGTAGATTTTCCGCAGCCCATGAAGCCGCACAGAAAAACAGCCATAGAAATGCTCCTTTCGGAAATTTAAAATTTATAGACTGTAAGAATAAATTGAAAGCTGACACATTCAGACACGCCTTGCGCAGAACTTGCTGAACAAAATTTGTAACACACGATGGGTTTCAAAAGGCTGTCAGCCCTTGACCTGACCAAAGGGCGTTGAGTCTCGCCTGTCGGCTCGGTCGGTGCTTCTGCTTCGCAGAGGTGTACCCCAAGGGCACTTCCGTTGGGCGTCCACCGGACACACGCACCCCTTTGGAATCCCTTAGTGTGCCGAATTTACAGGTCAACTGGTTCTGCGAAAGGCGAGTCTTACTGTGTCCCGAATTGCCATTTACTTATTCATTGCGTCAACTGCGTCCTCGACATCTCCGATTATCTTCGCAATATCATCAGTGCTGAATTCGCCGCCATACCATATCTCATGTGCCTTCACCGCCTGATAAACGAGCATTGACGCTCCGCCGACAGCGGTTTTTCCGAGTGCCCTCGCCTTCCTCATCAGCAGGGTCTCCTTCGGATTGTAGATCACATCGAACACCGCTCCGCACTTCTCTATCATCTCGTCCGACACAACACAATTCTCCACCTTCGGATACATTCCCACAGGTGTCGCATTTATCAGCAGGTCATAGCTATCGCAGAGCTTCGATATTTCGGTGACTGTCACCTCTGCTCCGCTGCACTTTTCCTCTATTTCACCCTTGAGCTTCGACGCATTTTCAAGGTCGGACGGTATCACCGCTATCGTCAGCTTTCCGCCGTGACGAGCCGTTTCAATGCCTATCATTCGTCCTACACCGCCGCAGCCTGTCATGACTACCCTCTCACTGAGCGGAAGCTTCTCCGCCGAGCGCAGAAAGCCGTCACAGTCGGTATTATAGCCGATAAGCCTGCCGCCGTCATTCTTGATACAGTTCACGGAATCATACATCTCGGCACTCTCCGCAAGCTCGTCCACAAGCTGTATAACAGCCTGTTTATGAGGGATAGTGACATTCAGTCCGCACAGTCCCAAGAGCAACTCACGTGAGCTTGCAATATCCTCGGGAGCAATGTCGATGAGCTCATATGAGCTGTCCGAAATGCCGCTGAGTGCGAACAGCTTCTCATGTATCAGCGGCGACATCGAATGTCCGAGCGGATGACCGATAAGCGCATATTTATTCATAGATAGCAGCTCTTTCAAGTGTTTCAAGATTTTCAACGTGCTCAGCAGCAACGTCAGAGAGTGTCTTTTTCACAAGTCCCACAAGGGTCTTTCCTGGACCGAATTCAACGAACCTGTCAGCACCGTCGTTCTTCATCGCATTCAGCTCAGATGTGAAACGAACAGGTGAAACAATGTGCTTTGCAAGCAGTGAAGCCATATCGGAGAAGTCCGTGAGCTTGCCGCCCGTAACGTTAGAGTAGTACTTCACATTCGGCACATTGAACGTGATGCCCTTTGCAGCCTCATAGAAGCTGTCCGCCGCGCTCTGCATGAGCTTTGAGTGGAACGCGCCTGCAACATTTAGCTTTACGACTCTTGCCTTCAGTCCTGCGAACACCTCGCTGACCTCCGCGATACCTTCGGGAGTTCCTGCAACTACCGTCTGGACGGGGGAGTTATAGTTGACTGCCGCGGCATAATTCTTAGCAGCAGCGCAGACCTCCTCGACCTTTTCGGGAGATGTTTTCAGTATAGCTGCCATTTCGCCTTTGTTCTCATTGCAAGCCGCGTCCATAGCCTCTGAACGTGCCTTTATCAGACGGAATGCGTCCTCGAGGGAAACGACTCCCGAAGCGTACATTGCCGCATATTCACCGAGTGAATGACCTGCAACTCCGTCGAAGGCATATCCCTTTGACTTGGCTGCTTCAAGGCATATCATGGACACTGCCATGACAGCAGGCTGTGCGTTTATTGTACGCGAGAGCTCCTCGGGAGCGGAATCAAGGCAAATTGCTCTGAGGTCCCTGCCGAGAATATCCGAACCTGCTTCAAATATGCGGTCAAGCTCGGGCATTGCCTTTACGATGTCTCCGGCCATTCCCGGATACTGCGAACCCTGTCCTGAAAATAGTGAAATTGTCATAATATGAAACTTCCTTTCTGTATGTTATATACAACCGAATGGTAAATATGCTGATTTTAAACAGGATATTTTATACAAAATGCCGATATTTCGAGTCCGTTAATGCAAACTGACAAAATTTCATTGCAAAAAGTCCCGAAATGATTTAAAATAATATATGTGTGGATTCTTGCTCACACATCAATAATAATATAATAACACATAATTTGAAATTTTACAACCTTTATTTCATAATTATTTTTAAGGAGAGGTTCATATGGGTATAAGCATTCTCGGCATGGGCAGCTATGTTCCCGAACAGACTTTATCCAACGACGACCTGCAAAGATTTGTCGAGACCAATGACGAGTGGATACGGACAAGAACAGGCATAGCTGAAAGACATATCGCAGGCTGGGAGCCTACATGGTACATGGGCAGGCAGGCTGCTCTGAGGGCTGTTGAAAAGGCAGGCATTGACGTTAAGGAGATAGGTCTTATCATCTCAACAACTGTCACCTCGGATTTCCTTACACCGAGCGTCGCAAGCATAATACAGGACGAGATAGGCGCAGAGAATGCGGCTGCCTTCGACATAAATGCGGCTTGCACAGGCTTTGTCTACGGACTTGAAACAGCTAAGAATTTCCTTGAGGGCAACCCGTCAATGAAGTATGTGCTCGTGGTCGCAAGTGAGGCTCTTTCACGCTTCCTCGACTGGAAGGACAGATCGACCTGCATTCTCTTCGGTGACGGTGCGGCAGCGGCAGTTGTCGAGCGCAGCAGTAAGCTCTTCTCATCGTATCTCCGCTCGGACGGCAGCGGCGCAAGAAGTCTGTTTGCGCGTTCACTTGAAAAGGCTCCCGAGTTCATTTCAGACACGGAGTTTGACGACGGCTTCCCGGAAAAGCCGCTCCACCAGCTCTATCAGGACGGCAAGGCTGTTTATAAATTTGCAACAGCTGCGCTCCCCGAGGCTTTTATGGGAGCTGCTGAAAAGGTCGGCATCTCAAAGGACGATATCGACTATTTCGTGCCGCATCAGGCTAACCTCAGAATTATCGAGACTGCCGCAAAAAAGCTCGGCGTGTCAATGGATAAGTTCGTGGTGACGCTCGACCACTATGGAAACACATCAAGTGCTTCGATACCGCTCGCACTCAACGAGGCTATCGACAAGGGCATTATCAAGCGCGGTATGAAGATAGCGCTTATCGGCTTCGGCGCAGGTCTTACCTACGGCGGGATCATACTTGAATATTAATTAAAGATAAGGAGAACAGATATGAAAACAAGGATAACCGAACTTCTCGGCTGTGAGTACCCTATTCTTCAGGGCGGCATGGCTTGGGTAGCCGAGCACACGCTCGCTGCTGCCGTTACAAACGCAGGCGGTGTGGGACTTATTGCAGGCGGCTCTGCTCCCATTGATTACCTCAGAGACCAGATACGTCAGTGCAAGGCTGCTGTCGGAGACAAGACCTTCGGCGTGAACATCATGCTCATGAGCCCCAATGCCGACGACCTCGCACAGCTCGTTATCGACGAGGGCGTAAAAGTAGTCACGACAGGAGCAGGCAACCCCGGCAAGTACATGGAGGCATGGAAAAACGCAGGAGTAAAGGTCATTCCCGTTATCCCCTCGGTAGCGCTCGCAAAGAGAATGGAAAAGGCAGGCGCTGACGCAGTTGTCGCAGAGGGCACGGAATCGGGCGGTCACATCGGTGAGAACACTACAATGTGCCTTGTGCCGCAGGTAGTTGACGCACTCGAGATACCCGTTATCGCGGCAGGCGGTATAGCTGACGGACGCGGGATCGCAGCTTCCTTCATGCTCGGTGCAGAGGGAGTTCAGGTGGGAACACGCTTCCTCGCTTCCGACGAGTGCCAGATACACCCGACCTTCAAGGAGCTCGTTGTCAAGGCTAAGGATACCGACAGCGTTGTTACGGGACGCTACACGGGTCACCCGTGCAGAAACATAAAGACAAAGTTTTCAAAGAAGCTTGCAATGGGCGAAAAGGACGGCTCACTCTCACCCGATGAGTTCGAGCAGCTCACACTCGGTTCGCTCCGCAAGGCAGTTCAGGACGGCAATCTCGACGAGGGCTCGTTCCTCTGCGGAGCTATCGCAGGCATGATAAACGACGTAAAGCCGTGCAGGGAGATAATCGACGAGATGTTCGCGCAGGCTGAAAAGCTCCTCGGCAAATAAGCCGCGGAACACTTATATCTGTTTGGATTCGGCAGAATGATAACCGTTTCATCGAACGGTATGCTATAAAAAAATGATAGAGGAGAGAAAATCAATGGCAACAGCAATCGTAACAGGTGCATCACAGGGAATCGGTGCCTGCATCGCAAAAAGACTCGCAAAGGACGGCTTCGACATTGCTCTTAACCACTACCCGAGCGACAGCGATAAGGCAAACGCTGAAAAGGTCGCTGAGGAGTGCAGAGCATTCGGAGTAAAGGCGGAGCTTTTCGCGGCTGACGTTTCAAAGTATGACGAATGCGAGAAAATGGTAAAGGACATAAAGGAAGCCTTCGGCTCGATAGACGCTCTCGTTAACAACGCAGGCATTACAAAGGACGGTCTCCTTGCAAGAATGAAGGAGTCCGACTATGACGCTGTTATCGCAGTAAATCAGAAGAGCGTTTTCAACATGACAAAATTTGCCGCAAGCGTTATGATGAAGCAGAGACACGGCAGGATAGTAAATGTCGCTTCTGTTGCAGGTCTCTACGGAAATGCGGGACAGATGAACTATTCCGCTTCAAAGGCGGCAATAATAGGAATGACAAAGACTACCGCAAAGGAATTCGGCTCACGCAATATCACCTGCAACGCTGTTGCTCCCGGACTTATCAGAACACCCATGACGGACGTTCTCTCCGATGAGCTCAAGCAGAAGATGATAGAGGCTGTTGCACTCAAGCGCTATGGTGAGCCCGAGGAAATCGCTTCTGTTGTTTCGTTCCTCGTTTCCGACGACGCTTCCTACGTTTCGGGACAGGTGATCGAGATCTCTGGCGCACTTTCAATGTAAAAGCAAATATAAGGAAATCGAAAGGATAGTTTATGAGCAGAAGAGTAGTTATAACAGGTATGGGAGCAGTCACACCGCTCGGCACAGGAGTTGAAAAATTCTGGCAGGGTATCCGTGACAATAAAATAGGTTTTTCATTCATCGACAGCTTTGACACAGAACGCACAGGAGTAAAGATAGCAGGTATGGTCCGCGATTTCAACGACGAGGACTATACAGAGACAGAGGGCTGCTATGACAAGAAGGAGGCTCGCCGCCTCCAGAAGTTCACAAAGTATGCTATCGTTGCCGCACACGAGGCAATGACTGACGCAGGCACGGACTTCAGCGACATCGACCAGTACCGCGCAGGCGTAATTGTCGGAAGCGGTATCGGCGGCATAGACCTCACTCTTGAGGAGTACGCTAAGTACCTTGAAAAAGGTCCCGGACGTGTTTCACCGTTCTATGTGCCCATGATGATAAGCAACATGGCGGCAGGCTATATCTCGATGAGAACAGGCTTCCGCGGCGCGAACTTCGACATTTCGACAGCTTGTGCTACAGGCACCAACTGCATAGGTGAGGCCTTCCGTAAGATAAGGGACGGTTACCTTGATGTCTGCCTTGCAGGCGGTACGGAGAGTACAGAGGGCGAATTCACATTCGCAGGCTTTTCAAATATGAAGGCTCTCTCAAAGTCCGAGGACCTCGAAAGAGCGTCAACTCCCTTCGATAAGGAGAGACACGGATTTGTTCTCGGTGAGGGAAGCGGTGTCCTCGTGCTTGAGGAATACGAGCACGCAAAGGCAAGAGGTGCAAAGATATACGCTGAGGTCGCCGGCTACGGAGCTACCTGTGACGGCTATCACATGACTTCACCCATGCCCTCGGGCGAGGCTGCTGCAAGGGGCATGAGCCTTGCTATCGAGGAGGCCGGACTCACACCGAAGGACATTGATTACATCAACGCTCACGGCACATCAACAGGTCTCAACGACAAGTATGAAACTGCTGCAATCAAGCTTGCCTTCGGTGACGAGGCAAAGAATGTGAAGATAAACTCAACAAAGTCCATGATAGGTCACCTTCTCGGTGCAGCAGGCGCTGTTGAGGCTATCGTCTGTGCGAAGTCCATTCAGGACGGCTTTATCCACCGCACTCTCGGCTATAAGGTGCCCGATGAGGAATGCGACCTTAACTACTGCACAGAAGGAAACATCGAGCAGGAGGTAAACGCTGCCATTTCAAATTCACTCGGATTCGGCGGACATAATGCTACCCTCTGCTTCAGAAAAGTTACAGATTAAGGAGACTGTCAATGAAAGAGATATTAGGTATGACCGATGTTGAAACTATCGGCAGACTTGCTGACATGGTAAAGGAAAAGGAGCTCTCGGAGATAACTGTCTGCGATGGTGAAAGGATGATAACGATAAAGGGCAGGGAGTGCGCTCCGCCGCCTGCACCTGCATTTATACCTCAGATGAATATGGCTGCACTGACAGCTCCGTCCGCTCCCGCTGCACAGCCCGAGCAGGCACCGAAGCAGGAGGCTGTAAGCGGAAACGTAGTAAAATCGCCCATAGTTGGCACTTTCTACGCTTCGCCTTCACCCGATAAGCCTGCATTTGTCAAGGTCGGTGACAAGGTTAAGAAGGGCGATGTCATAATGATAATCGAGTCTATGAAGCTCATGAACGAGATCCAGTCGGATTTCGACGGAGTTGTAGACAAGATACTCGTTACGGACGGTCAGGCTGTTGAATTTGACCAGCCGCTCATGATAATCAAGTAAAGCATAACACCCACACGTACAATATTTCGATCCGCACTGACGGACCCGCATAAAGAAGGAGGCACCCCAATGTCCGATATATTAATGAACAAAGAACAAATAATGGAAATTATCCCCCACCGCGACCCGTTTCTGCTCATAGATGAGGTTCTCGAAATGGACGACACACATATCAAGGCAAGAAAATATATCAGAGAAGATGACTTCTGGTTCAAGGGTCATTTCCCCGGTTATCCTGTAACTCCGGGAGTGCTCATGATAGAGATGCTCGCACAGGCAGGAGCAGTTTGTATGCTCTCAAAGCCTGAGTACAAGGGCAGACTTGCCTTCTTCGGCGGTATTGACAAGGCTAAATTTCGCCGTCAGGTAGTCCCCGGCGACGTGCTTGACCTTGAGGTCGAGATAATCCGTCAGAGAGGTCCCATAGGTACAGGAAGGGGTCTTGCCACAGTAGGCGGCAAGAAGGCGGTATCATGCGAGATAACCTTTGCTGTATCTGACAGAAATAAGGAAGAGTAAAATGTTCAGAAAAATTTTGATCGCCAACAGAGGAGAGATAGCTGTCAGGATAATCAGAGCGTGCCGTGAGCTCGGAGTACACAGTGTAGCGGTATACTCAACGGCTGACAGAAACTCCCTGCACGCACAGATAGCTGACGAGGCGGTGTGCATAGGTCCGCCTGCAACCAAGGACAGCTATCTCAATATGAATGCGATGATCCAGGCTGCCAAGAATACAGGTGCCGAGGCTATCCACCCCGGTTTTGGGTTCCTTTCGGAGAATTCGGACTTTGCAAGGCTCTGTGAGGCAAATGATATAGAATTCATAGGACCGAGCTACAACTCGATAGATATGCTCGGAAACAAGGCTGCCGCAAAGGAGACTATGGCTGCCGCAGGAGTCCCTGTTATCCCGGGCTCTGACGGTGCTGTCCGCAGCATCGGGGAGGCGCGTGAGGCTGCTGAAAAGGCAGGCTACCCGATACTTGTAAAGGCTTCGGCAGGCGGCGGCGGACGCGGTATTCGCCGTGTCGATATGCCCTCGCAGCTTGAGGAGCAGATGACGCTCGCTCAGCAGGAGGCTAAGAATTTCTTCGGTGACGACGCTGTTTATATCGAGAAATTCCTCGTGAATCCGCACCATGTCGAGATACAGATAATCGCTGATAAAATGGGCAATATCGTCTATCTCGGTGAGCGCGACTGCTCAATGCAGCGCCGCAATCAGAAGGTGCTCGAGGAGTGCCCGAGCCCTGTTGTTGATGCCGACCTCAGAAAGAGAATGGGCGAGGCTGCTGTCACTGCGGCAAAGCAGTGCGGCTACTACAACGCAGGTACGATAGAATTCCTCGTGGACGCAAACCACGATTTCTACTTCATGGAAATGAACACACGTATACAGGTCGAGCACGGCATTACCGAGGAGGTAACGGGTATCGACCTCGTGAAAGCTCAGATAGAGGTCGCAGCCGGACTTCCGCTGAAGTTCACACAGTCCGACATCAAGATGCGCGGTCACGCGATAGAGTGCCGCATTAATGCCGAGGACCCGAGCCACGACTTCCGTCCTTCTCCCGGCACTATAACCGCTCTGTATATGCCCGGCGGTCCCGGAATACGTATCGACGGCGCTATCTATCAGGGATACACTATCACTCCCTACTACGACTCGATGCTCAGCAAGCTCATCGCTCACGGTTCAAGCCGCGAGGTAGCGATAAGCAAGATGAAATGGGCACTCTCGGAGTTCATCGTCGAGGGAGTTGATACCAACATAGACTTCCAGCTTGAGATAATAAAGCAGCCCGAATTCAGAAGCGGAAACTATGATAACGGCTATCTGAACAGGTTTATGGAAAAACACAAAAAGTGAAACGCGGTGATAACAATTGTTTGAAAATTTTTTTAACGTAGTAAAGCAGCGCTTCAACGACGGCGACGACATCGTAGAGAATAACCCGACGTTCAAATGTCCGCGCTGTCAGAGCATTATTCCGCTCAGCAGATACGAAAATCTGCGCCGTGTATGCCCCAACTGCAACTACCACGGCAGAATATCGGCAAAGGAGCGCATTGCAATAACGCTCGACAAGAACAGCTTCAGGGAATTTGACGAGAGCATGAAGAGCTGCAACCCTATCGACTTCCCCGAATACAACGAGAAGCAGGCGGAGCTCCGTGAAAAGACAGGCATAAACGACGCCGTAGTGACAGGTACGGGACTTATAAAGGGCTCGCCTGTAGTTATAGGCGTGATGGACTCGAACTACATGATGGGCTCTATGGGCAGCGTTGTGGGCGAGAAAATTGCAAGAGCGTTTGAATACGCAACAGAGAACGACCTGCCCGTAATTATGTTCACGGCTTCGGGCGGTGCAAGAATGCAGGAGGGTATTGTCTCCCTCATGCAGATGGCTAAGACATCGGGCGCTGTAAAGCTCCACAGTGAGCGCGGCGGACTCTACATCACGGTCATGACAGACCCCACAACAGGCGGTGTCACGGCAAGCTTCGCCTCGCTTGGTGATATTATCATCGCAGAGCCGAAGGTGCTCATAGGCTTCGCAGGACGCAGAGTTATCGAGAATACTATCCGCCAGCGTCTCCCCGAGGGATTTCAGCTTGCGGAATTCATGTACGAAAAAGGCTTTGTTGACATGATAGTCGAGCGCAGAAAAATGAGGAGCGTGCTTTCACATCTTCTCAAGCTCCACGGCTATGTACCAAAGGAGGTCTGAGCGATGAGTGAGAAAAAATCTGCGTGGGAAGGTCTCAGCATAGTCCACACAAAAGGCAGACCGACGATAAGGGACTATATCCCGCTCGTTTTCAATGATTTCTATGAGATGCACGGTGACCGCTGCTTCGGTGACGATAAGGCTATACTCGGCGGTATTGCACGTCTTGACAAGCAGCCTGTGACCATAATCGCTCAGGTAAAGGGCAGAGACCTTAACGAGAACAAGGAATGCAATTTTGCAATGCCGAATCCCGAGGGCTACAGAAAGGCTCTCAGGCTCGCTAAACAGGCTGAGAAATTCCATAGACCTATCATATGCTTCATTGATACTCCGGGCGCTTATCCGGGCATAGAGGCAGAGGAGAGAGGCATCGGTGAGGCTATCGCAAAGAACATCTCTGACTTCATGACGCTGCGCACTCCGATAATCTCTATCGTGCTCGGTGAGGGCGGCAGCGGCGGCGCACTTGCACTCGGAGTCTGCGACGAGCTTGCCATGCTCGAAAACGCACAGTATTCCGTACTCTCGCCCCGAGGCTTCGCAAGCATACTCTGGAAGGACGCTTCACGCGAGCAGGAGGCAAGCGAGATAATGTGCATAACTGCCGAAGATATGGTACGTCTCGGCGTTGCAGAGGCTATCATCGAGGAGCCTCCCGGTGGGGCACATAACGATTTAGACAAAATTTCAGAAAATATCAAGGAATATTTGTCACAGAAAATTCAAGAAAAATGTCAAAAAGATATTGACGTTTTGATAAAAGAACGGTATACTAAATTTAGAAAAATCGGAGAGTTCACAGAGTGACCCTCCGATTAGAAAAAAAGCAGCCTAAAGGCTGTGGTCAATTATATATTTTAAATGGAGGAAATAACCATGACATTTGACAAAATCAAGGATATTATCGCAGAGCAGCTCAGCGTTGACGCTGAAGAGATCAAGGCTGAATCCAATCTTCAGGACGATCTCGGTGCAGATTCACTTGATATCGTTGATCTTATTCAGTCTATAGAGGACGAGTTTGATCTCTCTATCCCTGACGAAGCAGTTGAGGGTATCAAGACAGTCGGTGACATCGTAAGCTACATTGATAAGGAAACAGGAGCTTCCGAGGACTAATTCAAAAAGCGGTCGAAAGACCGCCTTTTTTGTTATTTATAACCGCCTTGAAATATTGACTTTTTTGCATTCAGATGATATAATATAGTTATCACATTATGAAAGGATAATTACAATGATAAATAAAAAAATGCTCACTATATCCGTCGTGGCTGCAATGTGCTTTACTGCGGCTCTTTCTTCGTGCGGAGATAAGGACAAGGACTCTTCATCAAAAACGAATGACACTCCTGCTGTGACAGCTGCGGCAGACAGTATAACTCCTGCAACAGTAGGGGATAGGATCACTGTTACTCCCGGCTCGACGGGAGACGTGAACGGTGACGGTCAGCTCACAATTGCAGACGCTGCTATCATTACGCAGTATCTCTCAAATCCCGACGCATTTCCCCTCACGGACGAGCAGAAGAAGGCTGCTGACGTTGTAGGCGACGGAGACGGTCTTACAGCCGAGGACTCACTTGCTATACAGAATTACATCTCAAATTCGGATAGCACTCTCGGAGAATGATAGCCTTATCGTAATAGCAAAATAGATATTTTGTACGTTTTATAGGGAAGCCCTTTTGAGAAGAGCTTCCCTATATTCATTTCTGAGCGTCAGCTTAAATTTTATCCCCATATAGCACCTGTAAAGACTTGCGGTCTTTTATAACTAAGGTGGTGCTATATGGGGATAAAATTTTAAATTAAAGTCTTTGAAAGGGGATACGGACATCTCCCCGCAGTGCAGGGTGCGGGTGTCCGGTGGACACCTCTGCGAAGCAGAAGCACCGACCGAGCCGACAGGCGAGACGATGTCCGTAGGACA
>ONNL01000012.1 GCA_900319195.1 uncultured Ruminococcus sp.
CCATGAGCTCAAACGGGCGTACCTTCGGGGTTATCTTGACCGAGACATAGGATTTGCCCGAGCCGTTGAAGGTTATCTGTCCCCTGTATGCCTTTGAGAGAGCGGCTATCTGCTCGGGTGAGATATACTGCGTGTAGAAGTACATAGCGCCGTTTCTCTGCGTAATTTCGGTGATACCGAGGTGAGCCGCCTTGTTCCTCAGCAGCGACACGTCTATGAGTCCTATCACAGAATCGGGCGGGTCTCCGTAGCGGTCGAGGAGCTCGTCAACGAGGTCGAGCTTGTCGGTGTCGTTGTTCACGAGCATTATCTTGCGGTACATATCAATTCGCTGATTAAGGCTTGAGATGTAGTCCTCGGGGATATGTGCGTTTATCTGGATATCGACAACGCACTCGGGCACCTTTTCGGGCTTTTCGCCCTTTTCCTCGGCAATAGCCTCGGAGAGCAGACGAATGTACATATCATATCCGACAGCCTCCATGTGACCGTGCTGCTTTCCGCCGAGAATACTGCCTGCGCCGCGTATCTCGAGGTCACGGAGGGCAATGCGGAAGCCGCTGCCGAATTGGGTGAACTCCTTCATCGCGTTGAGACGCTTGGTAGCTATCTCCGTGAGCACCTTGTCGCGCCGATAGGTGAAGTATGCGTAGCCGCGGCGGTTGGAGCGTCCCACACGTCCGCGGAGCTGATAGAGCTGTGAGAGACCGAAGCGGTCAGCGTCCTCGATGATGAGCGTGTTTACATTCGGCACGTCAACACCCGTCTCGATAATGGTCGTGCAGACGAGAATGTCTATCTCGTGCTCGACGAGCTGCTCCCAGATGTCCGACATCTCGTCCTCGTCCATCTGACCGTGAGCAACAGCGACCCTCGCCTCGGGTATGAACTCCTTCAGCCTTGATGCACACGCAGCTATCGACTCCACGCGGTTGTGGATATAGTAGACCTGTCCGCCGCGTCTCAGCTCGCGCACGATCGCCTGTACTATCGTGCCTGCGTTGTACTCGATAACGTAGGTCTGGACGGGGTATCTGTCCGAGGGAGGCTCCTCAAGCACTGACATATCGCGTATTCCACTCATTGCCATGTTGAGTGTCCTCGGGATAGGCGTCGCCGAGAGCATGAGCACATCGACTCCGTTGAAGGACTTCTTGAACTTCTCCTTGTGAGCGACTCCGAAGCGCTGCTCCTCGTCGATTATCGCAAGACCGAGGTCCTTGAAAACGACGTTTTTCTGTATTATCTTGTGAGTGCCGATGAGGAAGTCTATCCGTCCCTGCTTGAGCTTTTTGATTATCTCGGTCTGCTGCTTGGGAGTGCGGTAGCGCGAGAGCAGCTCGACATTTACGGGGAAGTGCTCGAAGCGGCGGAGCGCTGTCTGATAGTGCTGATATGCGAGGACTGTCGTTGGTGCAAGCAGAGCGCACTGCTTTCCTGCGAGCACGCATTTCATTGCTGCTCGGAATGCGACCTCGGTCTTGCCGAAGCCTACGTCTCCGCAGAGCAGTCTCTCCATTGGACGCGAGCGCTGCATATCGTCCTTTATTTCGGCTATTGACTGCAACTGGTCGTCTGTCTCGACGTATGGGAAGCGCTCCTCAAATTCGTGCTGTATCTCGTCATCGGGATAGAATGCGAAGCCCTGACTCTTCTCACGCTTTGCATAGAGCTCGATAAGCTCGTGAGCCATGTCCTTGACCGCGCGTTTTACGTTGCTGCGTGTTTTCTGCCATTCGCCCGAGCTAAGCTTGCTGAGCCTTACACCCGAATCGTCACGCGGTCCGATGTATTTCGACACCATGTCGAGCTGTGTTACGGGGATATAGAGCTTATCCGTGCCTGCGTACTGAATGGTGATGTAGTCCTTTGTAACGCCGTCCATTTCGAGCTTGCGTATACCGATAAACCGACCTATACCGTGACCGGAATGTACAATGAGGTCGCCCTCGGAGATGTCCGCGAGACTGCGTATCTCCTCACCCTTGTTCTTCTTTTTGCGCCTCTTTTTGCGGACGGACTCCATTGCACGTCCCTGAGTTATTAGCGCGGTCTTGTTTTCGGGGTACTCGAATCCGCTCGTGAGACTGCCTGTCATTATGCAGACACGACCGCTTTTCAGCTCGAGCTCGTCGGAGCAGATGTCGCATGGAATGCTGTTCTCGGTGAGATCCTGCTTTATAATAGGGAGGGTCTTATCGCTTCCTGCGACGAGGATAACGCGGTAATCCCTGTTTATATAGTCGGTGAGGTCCTCGGTGAGCTGCTTCATTTCGCCGCTCCATGAGGCTGTCTGCATGGCTTCAAAGCTTACGAGCCGCCTATAATCTATACGCTCGCCGCCCTGCATGAAGTTGCTGACGTACAGGCAGACCTTCTTCGACGCGATATTCTGTATTTCGGGGAGCTCCATGCAGTAGCCCGAAAGTCCGCGGCAGAGCTGACCGTCCTCGAGTAGTATCTTGATGTCCTCATTGTAGCGTGATGTCACGCCTGCCGCAGTGTTCATCACGTCGTTGTATTCGCTGAAAATGACGATGCCGTCGATGTAGTCAAATACCGTTGAAGGCTTGTCATACACGAGCGGATAGTATTTCTGCCCGTGTGCGAGAATCTCTCCTGCGCGGAGTCTGCTCACGTCAGCACCGAGGTGCTCACGGACTGCGTCCATGTGCCTGCCGCGCACCTTCTTGCAGAGCGCCTCTATCTTGTCGGCAAGCTCGCAGCTGTTGTAGAGTATCTCGCTTGCAGGCGGGATCTCTATCCTGTCGAGCTTTTCCTCGGAGCGCCGCTGAGTGTCCGTCTCAAATTCCGAGATAGTGTCTATCTCGTCACCGAAAAGCTCGATACGCACAGGTCTGTCGGACTGCACGGGGAAGATGTCGAGAATATCGCCGCGGACGGAAAACTGTGAGGCTCCGTCAACCTTTTCGCAGCGCTGATAGCCGCAGCCCGAGAGCGTCTCGCACAGCGCGGTGAGGTCAGTCTCCTGCCCTGCTTTAAGCTCAATACTCGAGCCGATAAGCGTTTCACACGGGATAACAGGCTGCATTACGGCTTCTATGCTCGCGCATATGACTCCGCACTCGTTGCGTGAGGCGCGAGTGAGAGCGGAAATCCGCATATATTCGTACTCGTGGTTGGAGCTGTCAACGGGTGTGAGCACAAGCTCCTTCGACGGAAACAGCACAGCCTGTTCACCGCCCGACATCATGTTTATGTCGTCGCAGAGCTTCTTTGCTTCGGCTTCCGTGCCCGTGATGACGAGGTTTATCCTGCCGTCAGAGAGCGCGTGTATGAGCTGTGCCCTGTGTATATGCGATAAGCCCGTAACGGATACGGGCGATATCTTTTTATTTACGGCTTCGAGGATACTTTTGTACCCCGAGAGCTCACTGAATAATTGCTTGAATACTTTCATTCCTGCACCATTAAGAGTTGTATTTGTTCATTGCCTCGTCGGTCTTGCCCTGTACTATGAGCTTTATACACTCA
Organism: uncultured Ruminococcus sp.; assembly: GCA_900319195.1. Lineage (GTDB taxonomy): Bacteria > Bacillota > Clostridia > Oscillospirales > Ruminococcaceae > Ruminococcus. Next base: position 3,496 of record ONNL01000012.1, read on the forward strand.
CAGGCATTCTCCGAGGCCTCCTGTACTTTTTTGCTGCTCTCGTCATCGAACTTCCCGAGCACCCATTTTGCGAGGTCATAATCGGGGTGCGGCTTCTTGCCTACGCCCATTTTTATTCGGGTAAAGTCCTCCCTGCCTGTCAGCTCGACAATGCTGCGGAGACCGTTGTGACCGCCGTGACTGCCCTTGCGCCTTATGCGGAGCCTGCCGGGGTCAAGGGAGATGTCGTCGCAGATGACGATGAGGTTTTTAGCGTCTATCTTATAAAAATCGAGAGCCTGAACTATGGACTCGCCGCTGTTGTTCATATATGTCTGCGGCTTCAGCAGCAGACAGCGGTGTCCCTCGATAACGGCTTCTCCGACCTTGCCCTTGAACTGCATTTTTTTGATGTCGGTGCCGAGCTGCTCCGCGAGAATGTCCATGACGTGAAAGCCTGCGTTGTGGCGAGTCCCCTCGTATTCGAGACCGTGGTTGCCGAGTCCTGCTATCACGAATTCCACCTTGCCCTTGGGAGCGGCGGAGTTTGTTGATATTCTGTCAAATATATCGAAAATGCTCATGTTTAACTCCTTAATATAATGATGTATGATTCTTTGGTGGTCGTCGTAGGACGACGTTTGCGTATTTGCCTATATCTCTCAATCAAGTCCCTTGAGCGTGTCAATAAGCTCGAATCCGTATTTTTCGGCAAATCTTCGGCATCTGTCCATAGGCTCGGTGTCGGACAGAGCTTCGGGGAAATGCGCGTCACAGCCGATTATCGCCTTATTTCCGACCTTCTGCGCTATCCTGAAAAATCTGTCGGACGGGTAATGCCTTCCGTCGCGCAGTCCGAGCAGGTTTATCTCGACGGGCAGGTCGTGCTCCTTCATGTATTCACACAGCCGCGAAAAGTGCCTGTCGTAGACCTCGTCCGAGCCGCTGAAGCTCAGCAGGTCGGGGTGTGCGATGTATTTATAGCGTCCCGAATCCATGCCCTCTATGAGCAGGTCAACGTATCTGCACAGTACGCTCTCGCTGTCCGTGCCGAAGCCCATGTAGTCGCCGTATGGCTCGGTCTCGATGAAGTGTTCACCGAGTATCATATAGTCCACGGGATAGTCCGCGAGGAGCTTATTCTGCTTTTCCATAAGCTCGGGGATATATTCGGACTCGAAGCCGATGTATATCTTTATGTCGTCCCTGTACTCGCTTCTGAGGTCGGTGAGCGAGGTGAAGTAGCCGTCAAGCTCGTCGGGACGCATTCTTGTCCCTGAGACATAGCTGTTTTCAAATATCCACGGGCAGTGGTCCGAAAAGCCGAGAATTTTCATTCCGTGGGATATTGCCGCTTCTATGTACTGTCTGTCCTCACCGACTGCGTGCTGACAGCGTGCGGTATGCGTGTGGTAATTTGCAAGCATTGCTCTCTCTCCTTTGACTATACTATTATATCACCAAAAGCGGCGGAATTCAAGCATGAAAAGAGGAAAAGGTCAATTAACTTTCGGGGCGGTCGCACTCGGCTGAAAAACGACTTCATTTTTCAGAATATCCTGCGCAGATCCCCTCATAAAGACGGTGCAGGGGGTAAAAATGCACATAATAAGCCGCTGCGGATAATCGTATTTCTACAATTATTCGGATTTGACGGTCTTGACATTGATGAAGCAAATATGATAGAATATTATTGATAAAAGGGAGTAGCTGACTGCGTAAAGCAGTTTGTCCGCAACGCCATATCCACAGCCGATGAGAGCTGTCGGGCGGACAGGAGCAAGGGGTTGACGCTTACAAACAGTATCTCGTCAAGGAACTGCTTTTGCAAGACTTTTGTTGCGCCGATACGCAATAAGGGTCTTTTTTTATTGGCTGTATTATTTTGGGTGCGGTTTTTTCAAACACTGATCGCCAAAAAATATTTGCCGTTTTGCTCCCGAGAAAAATGAATGGAGAAAGATCAATGGATTATTTCAACAAGGATGAAGAAACAGTCATTCGTGAGCTTGGTACCGACCGCGAAAAAGGTCTTACCGACGCACAGGTCCTTGAAAGCCGTGCAAAATACGGCGAGAATGCTATTTCCGAGGAAAAGCAGAAGAGCATTTTCAGGGTGTTCCTTGAACAGTTTGCGGACCTGCTCGTTGCGATACTCATAGTCGCTTCTATCATTTCAATGATAAGCGGCGAGGTAGGAAGCACGATAGTTATTCTCGTTGTGCTCATCATGAACGCTATACTCGGTACAGTACAGCACGTAAAGGCACAAAAGTCGCTCGACAGCCTCAAGGCTATGAGCTCCCCGAGTGCGCGTGTTATCAGAAACGGTGCACAGACCGAGATCCCTGCTGCTGAGGTAGTTGTCGGTGATATACTCTGCATTGAGGCGGGAAATGTTGCCGCAGCTGACGGCAGACTCCTTGAAGCCGCTTCGCTTCAGGTCAACGAGAGCGCTCTTACGGGCGAATCCCTCAACGTGAACAAGTCCACTGATACGATAAATGCTGACGAGCTTGCCCTCGGTGACAGGCTCAACATGATATATTCCGGCTCGAATATTTCAAACGGACGCGGTGTTGCTGTTGTAACGGGTGTCGGAATGAATACCGAGATAGGCAAGATAGCGTCCCTCATGCAGAATGCAAAGAAGAAAAAGACTCCGCTTCAGGTGAGCCTCGATAAATTCAGCAAGGCGCTGTCAATTGCGGTGATCGGCATCTGTATCCTCGTTTTCCTCATGACCTATTTCATCAACGGTCAGTCGCTCGTTGACTCGATGATGTTCGCCGTAGCACTTGCAGTTGCGGCTATCCCCGAGGCACTCAGCTCGATAATCACCATTTCCCTCGCTATCGGCACACAGAAGATGTCAAAGCAGAAGGCTATAATCAAAGACCTCAAGGCTGTTGAGGGACTCGGCTGTGTCTCGATAATCTGCTCGGACAAGACGGGTACTCTCACTCAGAATAAGATGACCGTCCGCGACCTCACCTTCCCCTGCGACAGAGCAAAGAAGGAGCTTGTGCTCGCAATGGCGCTCTGCAACGACGCGGCAAAGGACGGCGATTCATGGCTCGGTGACCCGACGGAGACCGCTCTTGCCATGTATATGGGCAACGACGAATACCTCCGCATTCGTGAGGAAAATCCGCGTATCGACGAGATACCGTTTGACAGCGACCGTAAGCTCATGACAACAGTTCACCTGTTCGGTACTGTCAGAACAGCCTATACTAAGGGCGCTATCGACGTTCTCATGCCGAGAATGAAGTATGTGCTCGACGCTACCGAGGTGCGCCCGATAACAGAGGACGACCTCGCAGTGATTGCTGCGGCAAACAAGCGCTATTCCGAGAGCGGAATGCGTGTGCTCGCATTTGCAAAGAAGATACTCAGCAGTGACGCTCCTATCGGTCTTGACGACGAGTGTGACTATGTTTATATCGGTCTTACGGCTTCTACTGACCCTCCGCGTGAGGAGAGCAAGGCGGCTGTTGCTGAGGCTAAGTCCGCAGGCATAAAGCCTATCATGATAACAGGCGACCACAAGGTAACGGCTGTGGCTATTGCCAAGGAAATAGGCATCTACAAGGACGGCGACATCGCTATGGACGGCACGGAGATAGACGCTGTCTCAGACGAGGAGCTCTCCGCACAGCTTGAAAAGGTCTCGGTATATGCGCGTGTAAATCCTGTCCACAAGATAAGGATAGTTGACCTCTGGCAGAAAAAGGACATGGTCGTTGCAATGACAGGCGACGGCGTAAACGACGCTCCTGCGCTGAAAAAGGCTGATGTCGGCGTTGCAATGGGGATCACTGGTACAGAGGTCTCGAAGGACGCTGCTTCGATGATACTTGCGGACGACAACTTCGCTACCATAGTAAAGGCTGTCGCAAACGGACGCTGCATTTACAGCAATATCAAAAACGCGATAAAGTTCCTGCTCGCAGGCAATGCCGCAGCGATACTTGTCGTGCTCATATCCACGATATTCAATCTTCCGCTTCCGTTCTCACCTGTACACCTTCTGTTCATCAATCTCCTCACGGACTCGCTCCCCGCTCTTGCACTCTGCATGGAGCCTATGCAGCCGGGAGTCATGAAGGAAAAGCCGCGTTCATCGAAGGAGTCGATACTCAACAAGGAGACAGGTCTCTATATCCTCATTCATGCAGTTATGATAGCTGCCTGCGTAATGGTCGGACTGCTCATAGGCAACAGCGGCAGCGACGCTGCGGCAATGGCAAGCACTATGGCATTCGGAGTCCTCTGCCTTGCAAGACTGTTTGAGGGCTTTGACAGCCGCGGAAGGTATTCGCTCGCAAAGCTCGGCTTCACAAAGAACCTCTTCTCGATAGGCGCATTCCTTGTCGGAGCACTTCTTCTCGTATGTGCACTCATGATACCTGCTGTTCACGGTGTTATGACAGTAAGCGACGAGTTTACGGCAAAGGATCTGCTTGAGGTCGTGGGACTTGCATTCATACCGTTTGCACTCACACAGGTCTCGAGAATGATAAGAGAAGCAGCAAAGAAATGATAAAGCGGTCCCTGTTCGGTATGAGCAGGGACCTTTTTATGTGCAGATAATGTAAAAAGTAAGGTTAAAATGTCTGTCTCAGACCGTCAGAGGAGCGGATAAACTGTTCAATAATAATGAAAATCCTGAAAATGCTTGACTTTGCTTTTTGGTATGATATAATAAACTTATGATTATTCACTATGGCTATATTGTGGCAATTATAGGAAAGGTTGGAAAATTATGAAAAATATTAAGTGGATACTTGCGATGCTCGCAGCTATGACACTTGTTTCATGCAGCTTTGCTTCATGCGAGCTCAGTGCGGATAAGGACAAGGACTCAAAGAGCTCATCATCCGATGAAAAGGGCTCTGATCTTGATGACAGCGCTGCAAAGTCACTTAAAAAGGCAGCAGAGTCTGCTCTCTCCGATCTCGAGGCTGACGGTGAGGATATAAATTCAGTTTCATACATCACCATCAAGGACGGCGAATTAGAGGACTGCAATTCAGAGTGCGATACAAAGCTTGCTAAGAAGATAATCAAGGCTATCGGTGAGGATTATGACCTCGACGAGCTCCCCGCAGGACTCCTCTTCTTTGACGAGGGTACGTGCAAGGAAGTATTCATCGGTAAGTCACTCTCCAAGAAGCCTTCGGGAATCTTCTCCAAGGAGGACGACGCAGAGGACTGCAAGGACATGACTATTGAGGATATCCTCTCTGAGAAGGAAGATAGCTATAAGGCATCATCGGGCAAGTCTGATGACGATGATGACGACGATAAGGATAAGGACGATCCCGAGGAAGAGACAACAGAGGATACTGAGGAAGAAACAACAGAGGAGCCCGAGGAAGAGACAACTAAGAAGGCTTCAGGCAGCAGCTCCGGCAAGTCTGACAAGGAGCTTCTCGGCTCATGGTACAGCGACGA
>ONNL01000038.1 GCA_900319195.1 uncultured Ruminococcus sp.
GATTGTAAACAACTTAGTGACGCAACTCTTTTAGCTTGCTGTCAAGACCGCCATTTATGGCGCTCTGTATAGTCTTGACAGACTGAGGGTTTGTGGTATAATAGGCAAATGCGAACGCCACTTATTGCAAAGGACGACTAAAACTTTGAATACCCATTTCACACTTTCAGAAAAGAGGTGCACCGCAGCATGAGCAAAAATTACTCGTATTTCTGCCATAAGGACTGCGAATTCTTCCCCTGCCACAAGGGTGCCGACATGGACGATTTCAACTGCCTTTTCTGCTACTGTCCGCTCTATGCAATGGGGAGGGAATGCGGCGGAAGATTCACCTACACTCCCGACGGCATCAAGGACTGCTCCGCCTGTCTTTACCCTCACCGCCGCGAAAACTATGACAGCATCATAAAACGGCTCTCCGAATTCAGAAGGTCAGAATATACAAATAATAAACCAAAATAATGTGCAACTATACGAAAATATAGTAAAAACTGTCAAAACTATTTCCATTTCCAAATCAGAATGTTATAATATATGTATGATTATTCGTATTTTATGATGTACCATAAATTTTTATATCAGGAGGGTGACAAATGGCAGCTAAACCTTTACAGATCGCAGTTATCGTAGCAGGTATCGACGAAGAATATCAGAGGGATATTATTCAGGGTATCAACCAGTGCGCGAAGGAAAACGACATAAACATCGCATACTTTGCTGCTTTCGGCGGCATGATCTCAAGCCGAAAATTCGACGTGGGTGAATACAGCATCTACAACCTCATTGATTTCAGCAGGTTCGACGGTGCTATCCTTATGACAAATACCATAAGCGCTCCCGATACCAGAAAGAATATCATCACAAGGGTGAGGGATTCCGGTATCCCCGCTGTTATTTTTGACTGCTCCGACTATCCCGAATTCTGCAATATAAGCATAGATAACTCCCACGCGATGAAGGACATTGTCTCTCATGTGATAAATCAGCATGGTGCGAGAGTTATAAACTATATCTCGGGACCGCTCTCCAACCCAGAGGCAAAGGCAAGATATACCGCATTCCTCAACACAATGAAGGAAAACGGTCTTACGGTGGACATCGAGCGAGTATTCTACGGCGAATTCAGAAGTATGGACGGCAAACAGGCTGTCGATGAATTCATGTCGTCGGGTATGCCTCTGCCTGACGCTTTTATCTGCGCCAACGACGCAATGGCTCTTACCGCTGTGAGCGAGCTTGAAAAATTCGGCTACAAGGTCCCCTTGGATATTATCGTGACAGGCTTCGACAATACATACGACGCGCGAAACTTCTCACCGTCCCTCACCTCCGTAAAGCGTCCACTTGAGGAAATGGGAAGCAAGGCTTGCGAGACACTTATCAGATTCTTTGACGGAGTTGAAATGCCGAAGGAGATAAGTCTGAATGCTGAAGCTGTTTACGCTGAGAGCTGCGGCTGCAATACCGCTGACAGCAGCGACCTTATCACATACAAGAAGGACGCATACGCGAGAATACAGACCAACAACGAGAACACCTCCCTGCTCAACCGCCTGACAGCACGGCTTGCAGAGTCGGACAGCTCGGACGAGAATATTGACGCTATCGAGGAATTCATTCAGGAGCTCGGGTGCGAGAAATTCTCACTCTGTCTCACTGAGGACTGGAAGGACGCTTATATGCTCGATTCAGAGCTTGACGAAGGCATGGGCGACTACTATTCGGAATACATGACCGCTCCGCTTATCTGGTCACGCGGAAAACGCAGCAGCGTCGAGCAATTCCCGAGCTGTGAGATGTTCCCCGAGCCCTTCAGGACAGGCGGAAATATCAGCTATCTGCTGCCGCTGCACTTCCGTGAGCGCTGTCTCGGCTACTACATCATCACAAACGGAGACTTCCCTATCGAGAGCCTGCTCTGTCATACGCTCACGATGAATATAAGCAACTCGCTCGAAAATGTCCGCAAGCTTTTCCACCTTAATAACGCTATGGAGGAGCTCAACAGGCTCTATGTTATTGACCCGCTCTGCAACATCTACAACCGCAACGGCTTCATCAATACGGCTAACGAGATGTTCAAGGAGTGCGTACACGCAGGCAGCAGGATAATGATGAGCTTCATTGATATGGACGGACTTAAATTCATCAACGACAACTACGGTCATAACGAGGGCGACTTCGCTATACAGCGCCTTGCAGCAGTCATCAAGGAGGTCAGCGCTCAGGATAAGAAGAGCATCTGTGCAAGATTCGGCGGAGACGAGTTCGTTATCTTCAATGCTGACGCTAAGGACAGCTCCGAGGACGCTCTGCTCAGACGCTTCAACTATAAGATGAAAACCATGAACAGTATCATCAAAAAGCCTTATGTCCTCTCTGCAAGCGTCGGAAGTATCGTCATTGACCCCGACGAGAATACGACTATCTATAACATCATCAGACTTGCTGACGAGAAGATGTATGAGATAAAGAAAAAGAAGAAGAATTCACGTACAAATATCGAATTGAAGTGATTTTCTGCATAAAAAAGGCAGGCACTTCTGACCGAAGTACATATATAGAAGTTTTATGCATTTTATCGGGGAAGCTCTTTGAGTGAGGCTTCCCCGAATTTTTTTTCGTGAAGGCTTTGCTTCAAGAAACAAATCGGGGAAGGCTCCTTCACAGAGAGCCACTAAAGGGTACCCTAAATATAATGCATAAACTGCTACACAAGAACATAGGTTATCGAGTGAACCTAAGTCTGATATACGGCATACTATATAATGTACCGCATTGCAGGCTGCTGATGTGTGTTTATACGTGAGAGGTGAAATAAATTGACAGTGTGCATTGTGGAAATGCCCTCATACACCTATGCCGTCAAGGGCAGGAAGCTTCTGAGGGCGAGAGGGTTTCCGTGTGAGATAAAGCGAAACGAGAGTGCCTCGGCGGACAGCTGCGGCTACTCACTTTATGTATACAGCAATTGCCGCGGAGCAGTAAGGATACTCGACAGTTATTCTGTCCCGTACACTCATGTGGTCTATGGAGGTGCGTGAGATGCTCATAAACTTTGACAACGCCGCAACGACATATCCCAAGCCTAAGTCGGTGAAACGGGCAGTTGCCGAGGCTGTTGAAAGATACGGCGGCAATGCAGGGCGCGGCGGTCACGAGCTTGCCGTGAGGACATCAGAGGCGCTCTACTCCGCGAGGGAGACCGTGGCAGGATTCTTCGGTGCCGAGCCTGAAAATGTCGTCTTTACGATGAACTGCACCTATGCGCTGAATATGGCGATACAGGGGATAATGGCGGAGGGTGGTCACATGGTGATCAGCGGACTTGAGCACAATTCTGCTGCACGTCCTGCCGCAGCGCTCGCTGCAAAAGGGAGAATAACGCTGTCCGTAGCCGAGGTCTTTCCCGACGACGAGATGACCGCGGAGAGCTTCCGCTCGCTGATATGTCCCGATACTAAGGCGATAGTCTGTACACTTGCAAGCAATGTCACGGGGCAGATATTGCCGTACAAGCGCATAGCGGAGCTCTGTCGGGAGCACGACATCTGCTTCATTGCGGACGGCGCACAGGCTTGCGGAGTTACCGATGTAAAAATGACTGACGGGATAAATATCCTCTGCACAGCAGGGCACAAGGGACTCTACGGCATAACGGGCACGGGACTTCTCATATCCGACGGCAAATACCGTATCTCCCCGATAATTCAGGGCGGCACGGGCAGCGCCTCGTCGAGCCTTGTACAGCCAGATTTTCTGCCAGATTCGCTCGAGAGCGGCACACCTTCAATAATAGGGGCGCTGTCCGTGAAGGCAGGGATAGAGTTTATCGAGGGCTTCGGACGTGAGAGGATACTGTCGCATGAGACCGTTATCTGCGAGAGGTTCATCAATGAACTCAGAAAAGACGGGAATATCACGATATACCGTGAACCAAAGGCAAGCTACGCTCCGATAGTCTCGTTCAATATCGGGGACATATATCCCGAAAAAGCGGCTTCGGAGCTTGCAAAGCAGGGGTACTGTCTCAGGGCAGGCTATCACTGTGCCGCACTTGTTCACAGACAGCTCGGCACCAAAAACGGCACGATACGCTTTTCGCCGTCCGTTTTCAGCCGTGAATACGACGCTGTGAGGCTTGCGGAGGCTGTGGCAAAATATGAAAACTTTCGGAAATTGACAAAAAACTATTGAAAAAATCTGAAAATGTGGTACAATAATATTAATATGACCGCACATCAGGCGGCGCGGATAAAAGTCCGCGAAAGACCTGCCGCTCGGCAGGTCGCTACATATTTATAGTCAACGTCAAAAATAATTCGACGTTGACTATAAAAAATGATTTAAAGTGCCTTGCATATACGCAAATCAAAGATTTGCTCC
>ONNL01000041.1 GCA_900319195.1 uncultured Ruminococcus sp.
AGATATCTCAAACGCTTTCAGGAACTTCTTTGATTCCATATCTATCGCAAATATGTCGGGCATCGACATTGAAGCTTCTCCCGAGCTCAGCGACCCTGTACTCACGGCAGTATTCAGACTTTCAGACGGCACCGAAAAGACCTATCAGCTCACGAAAGCTGACGACGAAAGCTGCTATATCTTCATCGACGGAGAGTACACAGGCGGTCTTATCGCTATGGATAAGCTCAGCGGCGCTGTCTCTGTGACGACGCTTTACGAAAAGCTCCTTGAAAGAGCAGGCATCAAATAAAGATCTGAGATTCGGAGAGCCTTTACGGCTCTCCGTTTTTTTGTGGGCGGTTGGTACCTTCTCAACTCTTCACATTTCATACCAACACCCTTTCAGAAGGGCTCACAACTATCGGTAGAAATGCATTTTCAAATACTACCTCTCTGACTCAGATAACGCTTCCCGAGTCTCTGACATCTATCGACTGGTGGGGATTCAGCGGCAGCGGCTTGACATCCGTCGTTATCCCCAAGAATGTCACGAGCCTCGGACAGCACGTATTTGAAAATTGCCCTTCTCTCACAACAGTAGAAATAGAAGAAGGCGTGACATCGACCTTCGACTCTGTATTTAATGACAATAAATCTCTTACGACCGTTATTCTTCCAAGCTCACTCAAGACTATCGGCAGTCAGACATTCAGAAACTGCACAGCCCTCACATCAATAAATATCCCCGAGGGAGTTGAGAGCATCGGCACATGGGCATTTTCAAACACAGCCCTTGAATCTGTTGAGATACCCGACAGCGTAACAGGTAAATTAGACAGCGTATTCCAAGACTGTTCGTCACTCACTTCCGTTAAGATAGGCGCAGGTGTCGAAGAATTGTCAGGCACCTTTAACAGCTGCATAGAGCTCAGAGAGATAGAGATCCCCGAAAATATCACTTACATCGGTCATAACGCTTTCAATAACTGTCAGTCACTTCTCAAAGTAACAATACTCAATCAGAATGTAACTATCAGAAACGATATAACATATACTGACAAGACTATCTTCAACAACGGACTCGATGAGACCGGCTCGTCATTTTTCGCAGGGACTATTTACGGCTACAACAACTCGACCGCTCAGGCATTCGCAGAAAGGAACAGCTACAAGTTCGAGTCGCTCGGTGATCCTCCGAGAGATCTTGGCGACGTGAACGGCGATAAAGCTGTCGATTCCTCCGACGCTGCGCTCATACTCAAGGAATATGCAACAGTACAGGGCGGCAATGAGGCAAGCTTCTCGGAAGCTGACATTGAGGTCGCAGACTTCAACAACGACACCCTCATAGATTCCTCAGACGCGGCACTGATACTCAAAGCATATGCTGAGAATCAGGCAAAGTAAAGTCAAATCACACAAAGCTCCCTTGATAAGAGGGAGCTTTTTCGTCGTCCTGACGCAAAAAAAGACTTGCATTTTACCGCTGACAGTGATATAATATAATAGTATATTTATGCAACAAAGTCATTTTTCCCGAAAGGAGAATCACAGTGCTAAAAAGCATGACAGGCTACGGAAGAGCACAGAAGGTCCTCAACGGCAGGGACATTCTCGTGGAGATACATTCCGTTAACCATAGATACTTTGAATACTCATCAAGAGTGCCGCGCTCATACAGTTATATCGACGATAAGCTCAAGGCGCTGCTCAAGGACAGCATTTCACGCGGAAAGACCGAGGTCAGCGTCACGATAAACAACATTGAGGGCAAGGACGCTGTCATAGCTCTCAACAAGGGCATCGCGGAGGGCTATATCTCGGCGCTCAGAGGTGCCGCAGCGGAGCTTGGTCTCAAGGACGACCTCACCCTCTCAAATCTCATGAAGCTCCCCGACATCTTCAACGTTCAGAAGAATGCCGACGACGAGGACGAGGTCTGGAGCGATGTCTGCGAGGTCGCACAGGAGGCTGTTTCTGCATTCGTTGAAATGAGAAAGGTCGAGGGCGAAAAGCTCAGAGCCGACCTCACGAGCCGCCTTAAAACGATACTCGGCATGGTCGCAGAGATAGAAAAGCTCTCTCCTATGACCGTTGAGTCATACAAGGACAGACTCTATCAGAAGCTCAGCGAGATACTCGAGGACAAGAACATCGACGAGCAGCGCATACTCACAGAAGCGGCTATATTTGCCGACAAGATAGCTGTTGACGAGGAGACTGTCCGTCTGAGGAGCCACATCGACCAGTTCATGACAATGCTCGGAAGCGGTGAACCCGTGGGACGCAAGCTCGATTTCATCGTTCAGGAGATGAACCGCGAGACAAACACCATCGGCTCAAAGGCTCAGAACCTTGATATAACGAAGAATGTCCTCGCTATAAAGGCGGAGATAGAAAAAATTCGTGAGCAAGTCCAGAACGTAGAGTGAGGAATGCACATGAAGCTGATAAACATAGGCTACGGGAACATGGTATCGGCAGGACGCATAGTCTCGATAGTGAACCCCGATGCCGCTCCCATAAAAAGACTCGTTCAGGAGGCGCGTGACAACGGCACTGCTGTTGACGCTACCTGCGGACGAAAGACAAGAGCCGTGATAATCACCGACAGCGGACACATCATACTCTCCTCGCTGATAACGGATACGCTCGCGGCAAGAATAAACGAAACGGAGGAGGGCGATAACAGATGAGCAAGGGCAGACTTATCGTATTCTCCGCGCCTTCGGGCTGCGGAAAGGGCACAATGCTCGCAGAGATACTGAAAGACAGCCGCTTCAGGACATCGGTATCGGCTACGACGAGAGGTCCCCGCGAGGGCGAGGTTGACGGAGTGAATTACCACTTCATCACCCGTGAGGAATTTGACAGAAAGGTCGCTGAGGACTGCTTCCTCGAACACGCTGAATATGTCGGAAACTGCTACGGCACGCTCGTCTCGGAGGTAGACCCCTACCTTGAAAAAGGCATAAACGTGATACTTGAGATCGAAGTGCAGGGAGCAATGAAGATACGTCAGAAGCGTCCCGACGCACTGTTCATATTCATCGCGCCGCCATCGGTCAATGAACTGAAACGGAGGCTCAAAAAACGCGGCACGGAAGCCGATGATGTCATCGAGCAGAGAGTTGCCGCCGCTGCAGGAGAGATAGCTCAGGCAGAAAAATACGATTACATTATTGTCAACGACGCTCTTGAGGACGCTGTAAGCGACTTCTTCGCGGTAATACGCGCAGAATCACTCAAAACAGCAAATTCGGGCGAAATTTTAAATGAGGTGTTAAAAAATGCTTAGACCTTCAGTAAACCAGATAATCACAAAGAATGAGAGCTGCTATGCACTCGTTATCGCTGTTGCAAAGCGTGCAAGAGAAATAACAGAGGAGCTCTATGAAAACGAGCAGGTCATCGAGGTAAAGCCCGTACAGACCGCAGTTGAGGAGATAGCAAGCGGAAAGTACAAGATACAGCTTCCGAATCAGGAAGCACCTGCCGCTGAGTAATGTCTCTTATCGCAGAAACGGCTGTCAGCGGCACTGTCTACTCATTTGACCGACTGTTCAGCTATTCTGTGCCCGAGGCTCTCAGAAGCAGCGCTGCCGTCGGCTCAAGGGTGCTTGTGCCCTTCGGCAAAGGAAATAAACGGCATATCGCCGTAATCATCGAGCTTCGTGAGGGCGGACAGGAGGGAATGAAGTCTGTCATCTCCCTTATCGACGAAAAGCCCGTCATCTCGGACGAGCTGCTGAAGCTCGCAATATGGCTCAGAGAGCAGACCTTCTGCACCTACTTCGACGCTATTCGGACAATGCTCCCTCCTGCAATGAGCATAACGGCAAAGGAAAAATTCACGCTTGTGAGGACCTTTTCCGATATTGACACTCTCTCGGAAGCCGCAGCAGCTCTGCTGACGGCGCTGAGAAGCGCAGGCTCAAAGGAGACGGGAAACATCATCTGCAAGTACATTGAAAAGAACGGCAGAAAAGTCCCCGACGAGCTCATTGACGCGGGAGCTGTAAGCTCCGACAATGTTTTCAGACAGGCTGTCGGAGACGCTGAGGTGAAAATGCTGAGGATAAGTCGGGAATACGCCGAGGAGCCCTCAAAATTCGAGCTCACTCCAAAGCAGAAAACAGCCGCGGACTTCCTCATGCAGTATGGTCCCGCCTCGGAAAAGGAGCTGTGCTATATGTGCGGCATTACCCCTTCCGTAGCCAAAAGAGTCGCTGCAAACGGCGCTGCCGAGGAGTATATCTCCGAGGTGCTGAGAAAGGTAGAGGACTGCTCCGATGAGCGCTCTGACCCCGACGACATCGTGCTGACCGACGAGCAGCAGAATGCTCACGACGCGGTGATGTCAAAGGTCGGCATGAAGAAATCGGCAGTTTTCCTGCTCCACGGCATAACGGGAAGCGGCAAGACCTCGGTCTTTGAAAAGCTCATTGCCGATACCGTAAGGCTCGGCAGACAGGCACTTCTGCTCATACCCGAGATAAGCCTTACTCCGCAGATACTCGGCAGATTCAGGTCACTTTTCGGTGAGAGGGTAGCCGTTATCCACAGCGGACTCTCGCAGGGACAGCGTCTCGACGAATACAAGCGCATAAAGCGCGGTGACGCGGACATAGTAATAGGTACAAGGAGTGCGGTATTTGCACCGCTCGGGAATATCGGTCTGATAATCATGGACGAGGAGGGCGAACGCTCCTACAAGTCCGAGAATGCGCCGAGATACACAACGAGCGATGTCGCAAAAAGGCGCTGTGCCGCTCATAATGCGGTGCTTCTGCTCGCCTCCGCAACGCCGTCCATAGAGAGCTACTACCTCGCGGAAAAGGGCATATATGAGCTGCTTGAGATGAAAAAGCGATACAGCAGCAATCCCCTGCCAGAAGTCACAATTGCGGACATGAACGAGGAGCGCATGGAGGGAAATGTCACGGAGTTCAGCCGAAAGCTCACGGAGGAGATAAACCTCAACCTGAAAAACGGCGAACAGACCATTCTCCTTCTCAACAGGCGCGGCTATCACACGATAATAAGCTGCTGCGACTGCAATCAGCCTGTGTACTGCCCGAATTGCTCGGTGCCGCTCACATACCATAAGAAAAACAACAAGCTTATGTGCCACTACTGCGGATATGTGAGCGACCCTGTGACCGTATGTGCGTCATGCGGCTCGACTCATCTCAAATCCATGGGATTCGGCACACAGAAGCTTGAGGAGGAGCTCTCGGTATTCTTCCCGAAGGCAAGGGTGCTGAGAATGGACGCGGATACCACATTCTCGCGCAGCTCCTATGAAAACAGCTTTTCAGCCTTTCGCCGCGGTGAATACGACATCATGATAGGTACTCAGATGATAGGCAAGGGTCTCGATTTCCCGAATGTCACGCTCGTCGGAGTGCTTTCGGTGGACAAGGCACTGTATGCCGGCGACTTCCGAAGCTATGAGAGGACTTTCTCCCTCATCACGCAGGTAGTCGGACGAAGCGGCAGAGGACAGGGCAGAGGCAGAGCAGTGCTCCAGACCTTTATCCCCGACCACTATGTAATGAACCTCGCCGCAAGGCAGGACTACAAGGGCTTCTACAACGAAGAAATAGCTATCCGACGGGCAATGATATTTCCGCCCGTATGCGATATGTGCATATTCTGCTTTACGGGGATAAACGAAATATCCGTAAAGAGCGGCGCGGACGCTGTGCTCGGACTTATGAACATGAAGCTGAAAAAGCTCCAGCCGAAGTCGCCCGTGAGGGTGCTCGGTCCGATAAAGTGCTCATACGGAAAAATAAACGGAAAATTCCGATACAGGATAATCATGAAATGCAAAAACACCGCTGAGATACGCGGATTTATAAGCGATATTCTCATTTCCTCGCCTAAGCTCAGGGAAATGAGAGGTGTCACGCTCTACGCCGACATGAACGGAGACGTAGGCGTCTGACAGAAAGGAATATGAAAATGGCACTCAGAAAAATACTTACCGATAAGGACGAGATACTCCACAAGGTCTGCAAGCCTGTTGACAAGTTCGACGACAAGCTCGCAGAGCTCCTTGACGATATGCATGAGACGCTTGAACACGCGAACGGCGTGGGACTTGCAGGTCCGCAGGTAGGCAAGTGCAGAAGGCTCTTCATAATGCACCTCGACGACGAGAGAATTGAGGCAATAAACCCCGAGGTGACAATGAAGGAGGGCAAACAGCGCGTTCAGGAGGGCTGTCTCTCCTGCCCTAACGTCTGGGGATATGTCACACGCCCCAAGAAGTGCCGCCTTCGTGCACAGGACAGGAACGGAAACTGGTATGAGCGTGATTTCACCGAGCTCGGCGCACAGTGCGTTTGTCACGAAAACGACCACCTCGATGGTCATGTCTTTACGGAGATAGTTGAGGAATTCTTCGTTCCCGAGGAGGAATGACAATGAAAACAGTATTCATGGGAACTCCCGAATTTGCTGTTCCCTGCCTCAGATACCTCGCAGAGAGCAGTCACGAGGTCGCGGCTGTGTTCACTCAGCCCGATAAGCCGAAGGGACGCGGATACAAGCTTATCCCCACTCCCGTAAAGACGGCGGCTCTCGAATATGACATTCCCGTCTATCAGCCGCTCTCGCTCAGAAAGGGCGAGGACGCGGAGGAAGCGCTCCGTACACTCAGGGAGACAGCTCCCGACCTTATCGTAGTAACGGCATACGGTCAGATACTCCCGAAGGAGATACTGGAGCTCCCCAAGTATAAGTGCATAAATATCCATGCCTCACTTCTCCCGAAATACCGCGGTGCAGCGCCGATAAACCACTGCCTGCTCAGTGGCGAGGAGGAGACGGGCGTAACATCAATGCTCATGGGTGAGGGTCTCGACACGGGCGATATGCTCGTGAAGAAAGCCGTTAAAATAGGCGAAAACGAGAACTATGAGGAGCTCTACGCAAGACTTTCGGAGCTCGGTGCAGAGGTCCTCGGTGAAACTCTCACACAGATAGAAAACGGCACACTCGCTCCCGAAAAGCAGGACGACGCGCTCTCATGCTACTCGCCCATGATCCGCAAGGAAATGAGTGCGCTCGACTTCTCAAAGCCTGCGCGTGAGATACACAACACTATCCGCGGAGTCACAGGCTTCACAATGCTCGGAGGAAAGCGGCTGAAGATATACAAGTCGGTCATTCTCCCCGACAGGACTGCTCCCGACGCTGAAAACGGCGAGATAATCGGCACGGACGATTTCTCGGTAAAGTGCGGCGACGGAAAGCTCATAGCCTTCACCGACATACAGCTTGAAGGCAGCAGACGCATGGAAACACAGGCATTTCTCAGAGGAAGAAAGCTCACAAAGGGCGATATTCTCGGATAACGGAGGTATTTATCATGTATATTATCCTGCTAATTTTAATGATCACACTGCCGCTCATCGCATCGGCAAACGTAAAATCAACATTCAGCAAGTACAGCAAGGTAAAGAATTCCCGCGGTCTCACGGGCGAACAGGTAGCAAGAGCGATACTCGACAGCAACGGACTCTACAACGTGCGCGTTGAGCACATCGCGGGCGAGCTCACAGACCACTATGACCCTTCCGCAAATGTCGTAAGGCTCTCTGATTCGGTATTCGACAAGACAACAGTTTCCGCTGTCGGAGTTGCCGCTCACGAGTGCGGTCATGCCTGCCAGCACGCTGAGGAATACACTCCCATAAAGATAAGAACAGCGCTCGTGCCTGTTACAAATCTCTGCTCGAAGCTCTGGTACTTCGTTTTCCTTCTCGGGATCGTTTTCTTTGAGGCATTCCCTCAGCTCGTATATATCGGTATATTCATGTTCGCGGCTGTTGTACTCTTCCAGCTCGTTACGCTCCCCGTTGAGTTTGACGCAAGCGGCAGAGCACTGAAAACGCTCGAAAGCGACCAGATACTCGATTCAGACGAGATACCGAAGGCGAGAAAGGTGCTCACTGCTGCTGCAATGACCTATGTTACGGCACTTGTAGTATCCATCATGCAGCTCCTCAGACTCATCCTCTCGGCAAAGAGAAGATAATGACAGACCCACGATACCTCGCCGTAAAGCTGCTTTGCAAGACCTTTGGCAGCGGCGGCTATTCAAATATACAGCTTGACAGCGGACTTGACAGCTCCGACCTTGATCCACGCGGAAAGCGCTTCTGCTCGGCACTTTATTACGGTGTCATTGAACGGAAAATAACGCTCGACAGTATCATCGACAGACTCTCAAGCCGCCCGATAGTCAGGCTCGACCAGTCGGTGCTCAATATCCTGCGCTGCGGCATTTACCAGCTCATGTACATGGATAATGTCCCCGACAATGCGGCTGTCAGCGAGAGCGTCAGCCTTGCAAAAAAATTCGGACGCACAAGCGCCTCCGGCATGGTAAATGCCGTGCTTAGAAACTTCATACGACAGGGCAAAAAGCTCGTGCTTTCGGGCACTGAGACAGAAAGGCTCTCGGTTAAATACTCCGTTCCGACTGACATGATAGAGTCGCTCATCATCGACTACGGTGCGGAGAAAGCCGAAAAACAGCTTGAGCTGTCGCTTGAAAAGGCTCCCGTGTTCCTCAGAATGAATCCGCTGAAATGCTCCGAGGAGGAGCTTCTGCGCGGACTCGGTGACATTCGGGCGGAAAAGCTCGCGGACTGCTGCTACTCGGTGAGCGGGGGTGATGTCACGGCTACGGAGGCTTTTGCGAAGGGATATTTTCACGTTCAGGATCTATCATCCCAGCTCTGCTGCATGGGACTTGCTCCCACGGAAAAAGACCGTGTCCTCGACATCTGCGCAGCTCCGGGCGGCAAGACCTTCACTATCGCGGAGCTAATGGGCGGCAGGGGAAAGGTCTCAGCATTCGACCTGCACGAAAACCGCGTAAAGCTGATACGGAGCGGCGCTCAGCGGCTCGGACTCGGCAACATAACCGCAGCGGCAGGCGACGCTTCAAGATTCGACCCCGAAATGCCGCTGTTCAGCAAGATACTCTGTGATGTTCCCTGCTCGGGACTCGGCGTCATAAGGCGCAAGCCCGAGATAAAATACAAGAGCATGAGCGATTTTGAGCGGCTCCCCGAGATACAGTTCAAGATCGCGGAAAACGCGCTCAACTACCTCGAAGTCGGCGGCGAGCTCATCTACTCGACGTGCACCCTTAGAAAAGCCGAAAACGACGAGGTCGCGGACAGACTGCTGCACGCTCACCATGAGCTTGAGGAGTGTCCGCTCCCGACGCTGCTCGGAAGGGACTTCGGAAGCAGAGTCACATTCTTCCACGAGACCTTCTCGGGTGACGGATTCTTCATTGCGAAATTCAGAAAAATCAGGTGATAAATTGGAAAAGTCAGATATTCTCAGCCTGAGCCTCCGCGAGCTCGAGGACGCTCTTATCGGTGCAGGTGAAAAAAAATTCAGGGCAAAACAGATATTTCACTGGCTGCACTTGAAAAGAGTCTTTGAATGGGACGAAATGACTGACCTATCTGTCCAACTGAGGCAAACACTTGATAAAAAATTTTGTATAAACAGACTATTTGTGCAAAAAAGACTTGAATCCAACATAGATAATACGGTAAAATATCTATATAGGCTTTCGGACGGCAATTTTGTCGAGACCGTCCTTATGAAATATGACTACGGCTACAGCATCTGCGTCTCCACTCAGGTGGGGTGCAAAATGGGGTGCAGCTTCTGCGCTTCGGCTATCGCAGGTTATATAAGGAGCCTTTCTCCGTCTGAGATACTCATGCAGATATATGAGACGGAGAAAAACGAGGGAGTTCACATCTCGCGCATCGTGCTGATGGGCATCGGCGAACCGCTCGATAATTACGACAACGTTGTGAGATTCCTCAGTCTTATCTCGGACAAGGAGGGCACCGATCTCAGCCTGAGACACGTTACCCTTTCGACCTGTGGGATAGTCCCGAGGATATACGAGCTTGCAGAGCTGCGGCTCGGACTTACACTGTCTGTCTCGCTGCACAGTGCGGATAACGTCAGAAGAAGCGAGATAATGCCTGTAAACAGGAAATATGATATAAATGAACTGCTTGAAGCCTGTCGGTATTACATTGACAGGACGGGCAGAAGGATAACCTTTGAGTACGCTGTCATCGACGGTGTCAACTCCTCGGATAAGGACGCGGATAAGCTTGCCGATCTGCTGAGAGGCATGAACTGTCACGTAAACCTTATCCCCGTAAATAAGGTCAAGGAGAGGAATTACCGCACGGCAAGAAGCGGTGTCGCGGACTTTGCCGCAAGGCTCGAAAAGCGCGGCATCAATGCTACGGTGAGAAGAACTCTCGGCAGCGATATTGAGGCTGCCTGCGGTCAGCTCCGACGGGATGCTGACAAACAAAGAGAAAACGGAGGTGAACAGAATTGAGGTATAAATTCGGAACTGACATCGGTCTTAAACGCGACGAAAATCAGGACGCTGTTAGATGTGAGTATTTCGGTCACAATATCCTCGCTGTCGTTTGCGACGGCATGGGCGGTGAGCGTGCAGGCAAGGAAGCAAGCTCTATCGCTATCGAGGAATTCTTTCAGCGCTTCTCAGCAGGCTACAGTGAGAGCCTGAGCGATGAGGATATTCGCAAGCTCCTTATATCTTCAATTTCGGCGGCTAACTCCGTCATCTATACAAGAGCAAGGCTCGATTTCAAAAACTTCGGCATGGGTACTACCTGCGTTGCGGCATTTGTAAACAGCAAGACCGCATTCGTGGTCAATGTCGGAGACAGCAGAGCCTATCTCATTACAGACTCGGGTCTGCAAAGGATAACAACCGACCATAACGTCGCGGCTATGCTCTATGAACAGGGCAAGATAACCGAGGCGGAAATGCAGACACATCCGCAGAAGCATATGCTCGTGAGGGCAGTTGGTGTCGAAAAGACAGTGCTCGCGGATACGTTCATGCTTGATTACGAGGATAAGATCAGTCTCCTGCTGTGCTCGGACGGACTTTCGGGCTACTGCGGCGACGATGAAATATATGACGTTATTGCAAACTCTTCCCTTGATAACGTCGCTGATGACCTTATAAAACTCGCTCTCGGAAAGGGCGGCCGTGATAATATAACTGTTGCGGTAATCTCTGATTAAAGATGGAGGATATGGAAGAAAATGGATAAGAATATTGGCAAAAAGCTCGACGGACGATATGAAATTACCGAGCTTATAGGCGTTGGCGGAATGGCTGAGGTCTATAAGGGAGTCGATGTTATTGACAATAAAACGGTAGCCATAAAGATTCTCAAGAAGGAATACTCCGAGAATGAGGAATTTCTGCGCCGTTTCAGAAACGAATCCAAGGCAATAGCAGTTCTGTCTCACCCGAATATCGTAAAGATATATGATGTGGGATTTTCCGAGAAGATACAGTATATCGTCATGGAATACATCGACGGTATCACTCTCAAGGAATACATCAAGGAGGAAAAGGTGCTCACATGGAAGGACACCGTCCACTTCGTTATCCAGATACTCCGTGCGCTCCAGCACGCTCACGATAAGGGCATAGTCCACCGTGATATAAAGCCGCAGAACATCATGATGCTCACAGACGGCACTATCAAGGTCATGGACTTCGGTATCGCAAAGTTCGCCCGTGAGGACGGCAAGACCGCTACCGACCAGGCTATCGGAAGCGTACACTACATCAGTCCCGAACAGGCAAGCGGCAATGTTACCGACGCCAAGAGCGATATTTACTCCGTCGGCGCTATGATGTATGAGATGCTCACGGGAAGAAAGCCGTTCGACAGCGACAACCCCGTTGCTATCGCGGTAATGCATATGCACGATATCCCCGAGCGTCCGAGAGCTATAAACCCCGACATTCCCGACGGTCTCGAGGAGGTTGTCCTCAAGGCTATGGAGAAGGCTCCCGAGGACAGATACCAGACAACAGGCGAAATGATAGCCGACATCGAGGCTTTCAAGGAGAATCCCGAGATAAGCTTCGGCTACTACAAAGAGGAGGAAGCCTCCGACGCAGACGATACCAAGTATTTTGACGCTCCGCAGGCTTCTGTGGGCGATGTTCAGCTTGAGGAAAATGTCCCCGTGCCCGCAGCAGTTGCAGCAGGTGCGGCAGGCGGCGAATATCAGCCTGAGTACGCTCCCGAAATGCATGGCGGCGCTCCCTATGATGACGAGGACGACGAGGAGGAGGAAGAGCGTTCTTCACTGCTTATCCCCGTACTTACAGCGGCAGTTGTCGTTGTTATCATCGTCGCAGTCGTATTCGTCGGAGTTCTCGTTAAGGACTACATCACCGACAACGGCAAGAAGGCTGATTACTCGATGCCCGACCTCTACAACATGGACTACAACGAGGCACAGAGCCAGTGGGGCAATGTCCTCAAGTTCGAGATAGAGGCTGAGGAGTACAACGAGCTCGAAGAGGGACGTATCTACGAGCAGTCGATAGACCCCGACGCAGGCTTCAACAAGGGCGATACCGTCAAGGTAAAGGTCAGCAAGGGAATGGAAATGGTCGAGGTCCCCAAGGTCTCAGACATGAATCAGGACGTTGCAAAGGACCAGCTCACCGAGCGCGGTCTCAAATATGAATTCAAGAACACCTCAGACTCCGACGTAAAGAAAGGCTATGTAATCAAATCCGAGCCTGCCGAGGGAACTCAGGTACACAAGGGCTCAACGGTAGTCCTCTATGTCAGCATGGGTGCAAATGCCGATCAGATAAAGGTTTCGGACTACACCAAGAAGAAGATAGACGACGCTACAAGACTCGCTCAGTATGAGGGACTCAAGGTAGTTGCCAAGGAGAAGGCAGCCTACGAGGACGAGGGTATCGTTGTAGAACAGAGCATCGAAAAGGGCAAAATGGTAGAGAAAGGCACAGAAATTATCCTCTATTACAGCAACGGTAAGGACCCCGACGGTGAGATACCCTACACTATCAACGCTCCCGACGGCGCAAGCGGTAACTTCAAGGTAAACTTCGTTCTCAAGAACGAGGATAACACATTCTCTACACAGACTGTTGACCTCGACCTTCCCACAATGCAGAATACTCCTGTAAACATCAAGGGTTCGGGCGAGAGTGTAAACGTTGTTGTAACTATCACGAACATCATCACAGGTCAGAAGGGCAACCTCGGAACCTACACCTTCAACTTCGCTGACAAGAGCATAACAACTCTCAGCGAGACAATCGAGCAGGGATTCACGGACGCAGGTGCACTTCAGCCTGCAACAGAGGAGCCGACAGAAGCTCCTACTGAGGCTCCGACAGAGGCACCTCAGCAGCCGCAGACACAGGCACCTCAGCAGCCGCAGACACAGGCTCCTCAGCCTCAGACACAGGCGCCTACTGAGGCTCCTCACACAGAAGCTCCCACTGAGCCTCCCACAGAGGACGATGGCGACGAGGGCTTTGTAGCTTGATATGAGCACAGTAAAAGGATTAATAACGAAATGCGTCGGGGGACTCTATACAGTAGAGTCCCCTGACGGTATATATGAGTGCAAAGCAAGAGGAATATTCAGGAACAGGGGCATAAGTCCATGCGTCGGTGACAGCGTCACGCTTGCGGACGGCGTTATCGCGGAGATAGGTGAGAGGAAGAACCACCTTATCCGTCCGCCGCTTTCAAACCTCGACCTGCTTGTGTTCGTTGTCTCGACAGTCTCCCCTGCCCCGAATTATCTCATACTCGACAAGTTCATCGCAATTGCCGAATACAAGGGGATTACTCCCGCGGTCGTGATAACGAAGAACGACCTTGCAGACGGAAGCGAGATACTCAATATCTACCGAAGTATCGGCATTGAAGCTATCGAGGTCGATTACAGCCGCGAGGAGACTATCGCTCGGGTGAGGGAGCTTCTTAAAGGCAAGATAAGCGCATTCACGGGAAACTCAGGCGCAGGCAAGTCCACACTGCTCAATGCCGTTGACCCGAAGCTCAATATACAGACCGCCGAGATAAGCCGAAAGCTCGGACGCGGACGGCATACCACACGCACTGCCGAGCTGTATAAGCTCGAGGGCGGCGGATACATAGCCGATACTCCCGGTTTCTCCACGTTTGAGACGAACAAGTACGACATTATCCGCAAGGAAGAGCTCGCAGGCTGTTTCCGTGAATTTGGCGAATACGTCGGGGACTGCCGCTTCCGTGACTGCTCCCACACCAAAGAAAAGGGCTGCGCGGTGCTTGAAGCGGTGCACGACGGGAAAATAACGGAAATCCGCCACGCGAGCTATTGTGCGATGTACGAGGAAGCAAGTCAGCTGAAGGAGTGGGAGCTCAAATGAAAACAGCATACATCTTTGCAGGCGGCGAGCTCGGCAATGTTGCCATTGACTCCGAAGCCGTCAGCCGCGGTGCAAATATCGTCATCTGCGCTGACAGCGGCTATAAGCACGCTCTCACGCTCGGGATAGAGCCCGATGTCATAGTCGGGGACTTCGATTCCTACGGCGGAGATTTGCCCGAGAGCGCCGAGATACACCGCTCCGTACCCGAAAAGGACGACACCGACACTCTCATGGCGGTGAAGATTGCAATCGAGCGCGGCTACAAGCACATCGAGCTGTTCGCAGCTCTCGGCGGCAGGCGCTTTGACCACTCCGTTGCGAATATCCAGACCATGCTCTATGCCCGTGAGCATGGCGCGGAAATGGTCATAGTCGGAGACGACGTGCTTTTCTTGCAGGACGCGGACGACGGTCCGAGAATGTATAAGAGGAACAGCGGCTATTTTTCGGTGTTTGCGATAACCGAAGCCGTGCGTATCCGGTACCTCCGCGGAGTGAAATATCCGCTCGGGGACTATAAAATGCTTCGCTCCTTCCCTATCGGCGTCAGCAACGAGATAACCGACGACTTCGCCCTGCTCTCCATAGAAAGCGGCACCGCTCTCGTAATTCAGCAGGCGGACACAAACTAATGTAACAAAACACCTCCCCGACGAATATACTGTTGTATACCGTCAAGGAGGTGTACTTATTTATGAAGGTGATAGTTATAAGAAGCCCGAAATTCCTCTCCGGACTGCTCCGCGCTGTCTTTCGCATAAAGAAAGACGAAGAATGACAGATTTACGCGGATTTATCGGGGGAAACCCTTTTGAGACAAATGGTTATCCCCCGTACCCCTTTCCTAAAACTTTACTTTGAAAATTTCTCCCTATATGGCACTTTTCCCAGTTACGAAAGCCCGCAGGTCTTTACGAGTGCCATATAGGGAGAAAATTTAAGCAAAGCCTTCAGGCACGAAGTCTGAGAAAGCCTCTATCTCAGAGAGCACCCACAATAAATACGCATAAAGCTTCATCTGCGTTTTCATTAAAACACTCTTTCTTGAATCAATGCCGGAAATGAAACAGAGGGAAGCTCTTCACGGAAGGCTTCCCTCTATAATTCTCATAAACTTTTCACAGCCGCCTGCACACGCCGCAGCCGTTCACTCATAAGGTTCAGATACCGCAGTCGTCGTAATCCTTCCATTTTTCGAGATAAAGCTTATTGCTCCAGCTCCTGTATATCACATACATAATGGAAACGATAGCGATGAACAATGCAGCTACGATCGCAAGGCTCGAGCTAAAGACATTATAAGGAGAAATTTCATTCTTACTTTTACTGTTCATATCATGCAGTCCTTTACTTAATTATTCAGCGGACGAATCTGCTCCGCCGTTCATTTCAGCCATAAGGCGAGCAAGCTCAGCATCGACCTTTGCATCAGCCTCAAGCTTATCGAAGGAATCATTCAGCTCGCTGTCAGCATTGCTTCCTGCGATCTCCGTAAAAGCCGCAGCCTCAGCCTCCTTGCGCTGAACCTTTTCTTCCATTCTGTTAAATTTTTCCATTGCCGACTGACCGTCAAAGCCGCCCGCCGACTTTGCAAGATTCTTCTGTGTATCAGCCATCTGTGAGCGTGCGATGAGCATAGCCTGCTTGCTCTTAGCCTCATCAAGCTTAGCCTTGAGCACCTCGACCTGACTGCCGATAGCCTCTGTCTGAGCAGAGATAGAATCATACATTTCCTTGTAATTTGCGGTATCCTCGTCAGCCTTTACCTTCTTGGCAAGAGCCTGCTTTGCGAGGTCCTGATTGCCCTGTGAAAGAGCAGCCTTAGCCTTAGCTTCCCAGCTCTCAGATGATTTCTTAGCGTCAAGGTACTTCTTCTCAGCAAGTCTCTCACTTGCCTTAGCCTTGCCATAATTCTGAGTTGCCTTTGTAAGCTCAGCCTGCATATCAATAATTATCTGCTTGACCATCTTTTCCGGGTCTTCAGCCCTGTCGATAAGGTCATTGATGTTTGACTTGAGCAGATCAGATAATCTTGAAAAAATTCCCATTTTTTAATCCTCCTGTTTCATGTAAAAAAATATTTCTCAGGCAGTCCCCTGCTGCCTTGATTATATTATAAGGTAGTTAGAATGAATTGTCAAGCAAAATCCATAGGTTTCATCAAAATTTCATTCAGTTATTTTTTCAACTTTGCTTCTCTTTCGACCTCGTTCACATACTTTTCGAGCTCCTTGAGCGATATCCCCTTCACGTCAAGATCGTCGTCCTCGTTTATTTTAAGGAGCTTTTCACGCAGGTCAAG
>ONNL01000207.1 GCA_900319195.1 uncultured Ruminococcus sp.
ACCGCTTCGTGCGGGGTATTTCCTCGTCCCGATATTCATTATCGACCTGCTGATGATGAGCAGGATAATAAGTGAGCAGTTCATGCTTCGGGCGAGGACTAAGGACGAGTTCAAGAGTGCGAACCAAAAGGGCGGCGTCATAAGCACAGCTGTGGTCGCTGCGGCGGCATATACTGTCCTCAAGGCGAGCGGAATGACACGTCAGCTCAGGAGCGAGGGAGCGAATGTTGATATCTTTGCAAGGATAACTCCCGTGACTGCGCTGATCGCAGCGGTGATACTCGTCGGACTGGTGTACATAAAATATGTGCAGACTGCGGCGCTGCTCGGTACTGCGTCAGGCATGAGCAAAAGGGTGAAGGCGGAGAAATCCGAGGTCAAGGAGTCCGTCGGGACAAATAGGGCGCACACGACGGGTCTGCTGTTCAAGGAGATGAAGCAGAATCAGGCAGTCATAGCTGTAACGGCTCTCCTGCCTGTGATATCCGCGCTGTTCGGCATCTTCTTTATGTTCATGGGCGAGAAAATTGACGAGACAGAGCTCACCAACGCACAGAAGCTCATGACGATACGTATAGTCATGGCTGTATTCTCGGCGTTTATCGGCAGTCACCTCATTGCAGGCATTTTTCAGGGCGACGACAGGAAGCTCTGGGCGTACTTCATTTCGAGCACTCCCGTGGGCGTGAGGTCGTTCATCTACGGCAAATACGTCCTCACCTTTGCAATGGCAGGCGCTCTTATGACGAGCATGATAATGACCGACACTGCCGTTTCCACGATATACTTTGCTCTGACGGGACTTGAAGCGCCTGCTATCAGCACGTATTTTATTTTGACGTTCTTTGTGCTCATCGGTCTGAGCTGTGTGGATATACCGCTTGTGCTGCGCTTCGGCAGTAGGAGAGGACCCGTGATAAAGCTCATAGCGCTGGTAGTCTTTACGATAGGACTGCTCATATTGTTCGAGAACCTGCCCGAATCGTCAAAGGACAGGGTAGCGGAGTTCATAGCTGACCTTAGAAACGGCACGGCAGGGGACACTCCGACGATGATATTCTCAATGGTGCCTGCGGCTGTGCTCGGAGGGTATTTCCTCTCCTATAAGGCATCGTGCAGACTTTACATGAAGGGAGCTGAGGGGTATGACAAGTGAGAAAAAGCTTGAATTGAAGCGCTTTCTGATATTTCTTGCGCTGACCTTTGCGATAAGCTGGATACCTGCAATAATACTGAATAAGACTGTCGGCTATCACGAGTGGTTCGAGACGAATAAATATCCGCTTATGGCACTGCCTTTTCTCTATGCGCCTGCGGCGGCGAATGTGCTGACGAGGAAGCTCACGCACGAGGACTGGCACGACAGCCTGCTGAGGCTGAATCTGAGGGGGAACGTGAGGTACTACGTCATTGCGGTGGTGATAGTCAGCGTGGTGAGTATCATCAGCAATGTATTCACGACGATAGTTGAGGGACACGCGGACTTCTCGGACGTGGGCAAGGTGTACAATTTACGGCAGATGACAGGCATGACGGTGCTCGTGCTTGCGACCTCGCCGCTCATAGCGTTCAACACGTTCGGTGAGGAGTTCGGCTGGCGCGGCTATATGTATCCGAAGCTGGAGAAGCTCATCGGCACGACGGGCACGGTGATAGTCGGCGGCATCATCTGGGGACTGTGGCACGCGGTGCTGACTGTCGAGGGACACAATTTCGGCAAGGACTATAAGGGCTATCCGTATCTGGGAATGCTGTATATGTGTGTGCTGTGTATCTTTTTCGGAATGATACTGATGTGGCTGACGGAGCGGAGCGGCTCGATATATCCTGCGGCGATAGCTCACGCGATGCTGAATAACGGGGGACGAGCTGTGGGAATGTTCTTCCTGAGCGGAGTCGGCGAGGGATATGATGAGACGATAGGGAAGAATATGGTAATGGAGATACCGACATGGGTGATATGTACGGTGTTCTTAGTGTTGATGGTAAGGGACGGCAGAAAGAGCATAAAAGCAAAGAAAGCATAAAAAGAAAGAAAAAAACTGACATCGCGCAGCGACACGAAGTTAGCCTACTTGGCGACACGAAGTTAGCCTACTTGGCGACACGAAGTTAGCCTATTAGGCGCTTCGCCACGCGAGTCAGACTGCTCGCTTGCGAGCAGAAAATCTGCTCTTGATTTTCCGACCGCCCTATGCTATAATAAATATACTAATATTTCTATGTCAGGAGCTATACTATGGTCTACGATAATATCCTCGATGCTATGGGTCACACCCCTATGATAAAACTCGGTAAGATGAACAAAAAAGGCAGCGCCGACATCCTCGTGAAATTCGAGGGTCTTAACGTCGGCGGCTCTATCAAGACAAGAACTGCCTACAACATGATACTCTACGCCGAAAAAGAGGGCAGGATAACCAAGGACACCATTATCGTCGAGCCCACAAGCGGCAATCAGGGTATCGGTCTCGCGCTCGTCGGAGCTGTCAGGGGTTACAGGGTCATCATCATCATGCCCGACTCAGTCAGCGAGGAGCGCCGCAAGCTCGTCGAGCACTACGGCGCAAAGGTCATGCTTATCCACGACGACGGCGATATAGGCAGGTGCATTCAGGAATGCCTTGATACCGCGCTCAGAATGGCTGCCGAGGACCCAAATGTCTTTGTCCCTCAGCAGTTCTCAAACATCAACAATACGGGCGCTCATAAGTACCACACCGCGCTCGAGATACTCGAACAGACCGCTGTGAAGATCGACGGCTTCTGCTCGGGCATTGGTACGGGCGGAACTATCACGGGTATCGGTGAGACGCTCAAGTCCCAGTATCCCGACATGGTGATATGGGCGGTCGAGCCCGAAAATGCGGCTATCCTCGCAGGCGGCAATATCGGTACACATCTGCAAATGGGCATTGGCGACGGCATTATCCCCGATATCCTCAACCAGAATATCTACGACGACATCTATATAGTTTCCGACGAGGAGGCAATTCAGACCGCTAAGGACCTTGCCTCAAAGGAGGGCATAATGTGCGGTATTTCGAGCGGTACTAATGTCGCGGCGGCTCTCAGACTTGCAGAAAAGCTCGGTGAGGGCAAGACAGTGGTTACGATTTTACCTGATACTGCGGAGCGTTATTTCTCAACTCCGTTATTTGAATAATATAGACCTTGTGTGTTTTATCGGGGAAAACCCTTTTGAGACAAAGGGTTCTTCCCCGAACCCCTTTCCTAAAACTTTAGTTTGAAATTTTTAAGGGATATAGCGCGTGCTGCTATTATGAGGCGGCACATTTTTTTAGCGCTATATCCCTTAAAAATTTGAAGCAAAGCCTCAAGACAAGAAATCCGAGAAGGACTCTGTCACAGAGAGCTATCCTCAATAAAGCTCACAAATCTCTGTATAATTCTAATAAAAATTTTGAAAACATCTTGACAATTTAGGAGCAATGGTATATAATTATAACAGATAGTAATTGAGGTATAGATATAGTAAACAATATGTATAAATCGGAGATGAGTTTATGAAAGGTATAAAAAAAGGCTTCACACTGGTCGAGCTGATAGTCGTCATTGCGATAATCGGCGTACTTGCGGCTATGTTAGTCCCCGCGTTTCTGGGGTACGTTGAGAGGGCGAGGAATGCCGCCGACATTGCACACGCAAGGCAGATAAAGACACTTTTGCAGTCCGAGCTTGTTTTCGAGGACGAGCTCTCGGTAGATAACCCGTGGAAGAATTCGGGCACGGTCAACAAGAACCACGGCTACGTGTATGTTGACCAGAACGACCTGCGCGTTTCGAGTCTTGAGATAGCCGAGGTGCTGGAAAACCACGGCATTATCCCCGACGCTGCGAAGTATGCGGCGACCTCGGGTCAGACCGAGTACATCTACAAGGGCGAGAACACAAGGCTGAAATGCAGGTCACGCAAGCGCTGGATACGCTATCAGCTCAATTTTGTGGACAACGGCGATGAGGATATGTATTTCACCGCCTCGGCTGACAATACGGGAGAGGATCACTGCGACAACAGGAAGGTCAGCGCAGCTTTTGCCAAGGATTTCGGGTGCGCTCCGAGCAGAAAGGGCGATGTATTCTTAGGACCTCTTGACAAGTGAGTGTGTGGGACTGTCCTCCCATGGCATACAGATACAAAAAGACCGCAAGCCTTA
>ONNL01000043.1 GCA_900319195.1 uncultured Ruminococcus sp.
CAGACAGTGCCCCTATAATAATTTTAAAATATACTATTATTATAACATAGCGGCTGAAAAATTGCAAGCAAATTTGTATGTCAAAGGTTTAGAAAATCAGATGATATTTTAAACATAAATTGACAAATTGTTGAAAACATTGTTCAATCAACAGTGTTGATGTTTAAAACTCAGGTGCTTTGAGTGTTAAAAAATACCGAAATGAGTAGTTTTGTGTGAACATGATGTGAAATTAAACACAGTTTTCCACTTTTTCAACACTATGCAGCGGTTGAAACGGGTTTAAAAACAGGTTTTATTCAGTTTGCTGTATCCGATGATGATAAACTGCCGTCAATGCTTTTTGTTTTAGCTTTTATACCGACAATGTGTTGAAATTTCCACCGCCGCAGGCAATGGGTTATTGTCTGAAATACTGAAAATTTTGATGTATATGAAAAAATTTGAGAAATTGCTTGACATCTGTTCCTTTTTAAGCTATAATCAATTAATGTAAATGCGGATAATTCTGTCCATTTATAAATGTCACTAAAGAATGAGGTTTCGTTCTTTTATACATAATTCAAGAGAGGAGGTTCTATCCATGAAAAGAACATATCAGCCCAAGAAGCTCCAGAGGAAGAAGGAGCACGGTTTCAGAAAGAGAATGTCAACCGCTAACGGCAGAAAGGTTTTAGCTCGTAGAAGATCTAAGGGCAGAGCAAGATTAACTCACTGACGAAGCTGACCACAAAAAATTCTTTTTGTGGTCTTTTTTATTAAGACAGCTTATTTTCAGCCGATTTGCTTCTGCCTGAGGTCTGCTTCAGCTTGTCTCCACGGAGGACTGTTCTTATTATGCTTTATACTGAGATACTAAAGGATAACCGCGTTTTTACGAGCCTGTATAAAAAGGGAAAGTTTACAGCCTCTAAATTCTCGGTGATATATATAAGACCAAACGGCAAGCCGTTTAACCGCCTCGGGATAACAGCAGGCAAGAAGATAGGAAATGCAGTTTGCAGAAACAGGGCTAAACGCCTTATTAGGCTTGCTTACCGTGAAAACGAGATAAGTCTCCCCGTAGGGATAGATATTGTCATTGTCGCAAGAAGCAGGCTATGTGAGATAAAATCACAGGAATACTGTGCCTATATGAAGAAATACGGCACGGCTGAAATTACAAGAATGTTCAGAAGCTTCGGAACGGATAAGAAAAAGCAATGAAATATCTCGCACTTGCAGCTATAAGGTTCTATCAGAAATTTATTTCGCCGCTCTTTCCGCCGAGATGCAAGTATTACCCTACGTGCAGCTCGTATGCATTTACGGCATTTCAGCGGTTCGGCTTTTTCAGGGGACTTCTGCTCTCTGTGTGGAGACTGCTGAGGTGCAATCCGTGGTCAATGGGCGGTATTGACCCTGTTCCGAAGAAATTTACTTTTAAGAGACAGCTTCCCGAAGAATTTTTCGGAGAAGATGATGAAAAGGATATTCAAAACGAGGGCTGCTCACATCATCACGGCTGAGCGGCATCTATGCACACCTGTCCGCACGGGACAGGACTGAAAGGATAAATATTGAACGCATTATATGACATAATCGGTATCCCCTTCGGATACCTGATGAAGATAATAAACAGCCTGTTTCCTAACTATGCTGTTTCAATAATCATTTTTACTATCGTTACAAAGCTCATTCTGTTCCCTGTAAACTACAAGACACAGAAGAACTCGGCACGTATGCAGCTGCTCAATCCTAAGCTTGAAAAGCTCAGAAAGAGCTATGCGAATAATCCGCAGAAGCTTCAGGAGGAACAGCAGAAGCTCTATGCAGAAGAGGGCATAAACCCGATGGCAAGCTGTCTTCCTGCATTTATTCAGATGTTTCTCCTTTTCGGAGTGCTCGACGTTGTTTATAAGCCTCTCACTCATATACTTGATTTCTCGAAAAGTGTTATAAGTGATGCTTGTGCTATTGCGGGCGTAAGGACAAACGACCTCAGATGTGAACTGAGGATAATGTCCGCTCTCGATAAGGAGAGCTCAAAGTTTGCTGAACTTGGAAGCAATTTCGTAGATCAGGTTAGTGATTTCAGCAAGAGATTTACGGTATTCGGGGCAAATCTCGGAAAGGTACCTACTCTTCACCCTGAATCATGGACAAAGGAAGCTGTTATCCTTGCAATGATACCTTTCTGTGCAGGTATTGCACAGCTTCTTGTATCTTTTTATACTCAGATCCATCAGAAAAAGGTAAATCCGAATGCTCAGATGGGCGGCGGATGCATGACCGCTATGATGTACATTTTCCCGCTTATCTCTGTATGGTTCGCATTTGAGGTTCCCGCAGGTGTAGGCTTCTACTGGATATGGTCATCACTTTTTTCGTTCCTCATCACTTTTGCACTCAACCAGTATTTCAGTATTGAGAGAATTACAAAGATAAATGAGGCTGAGAAGGAAAAGGCTCGTATCTATGCTGAAAAGCACCCCGAGAAAAAGACCTTCATGCAGCGTATGCTCGAACAGCAGGCTCTCCTTGAACAGCAGCAGAACGGCGGACAGAGAAGATCTGATAAAAACGGAGTTTCACGCTCTGAGATGAATAAATACAACCGCGAGAAAATCAACGAGGCAAGACGCCGCATGGCTGAAAAATACGGCGATGATTACAGCGACGACGATAATAATGAAGACTGATGTGTCTTCAGGGAGGTATATATATGACTGAAATTTTTACAGCAAATACCGTAGAAGAAGCAAAAGAGCTTGCAGCAAAGAAATTCGGAAAAAAGGTCAGTGAGATCAGGTTTGAGGTTCTCAATGAGGGCAAGAAGGGCTTCCTCGGCATAGGAAAAACAGAAGCAAAGGTAAAGGCTTCGTTTGAGGAGAATGCACCTGTCACCACTCAGAAGACATCTGCTGAGCCTGTTAAGACCGCTGCAGCAGCTCCCGAGGAAAAGACACAGGCATCTGCTGAAAAACCTGCTGAAAGCGCAGCAGCACCCGTTAAGAAAGAAGCTGCGGAAACAGCATCACCAGAAATGACACAGACTCCCGATGAGGAGTATTCACTCGACAACTTTACTCTCATTGAGGACGATTCGCTTGTAAATCCCAAGGTAAAGCTTGCAAGGGACTATATCACAAGCATTCTTGGTGCTATTGGTGTAAATGTCGAGTATACAATTTATCAGAATGAAACAGGCGCTGTTATCAATATTGAAAGCGACAACAACGGCACTGTTATCGGCAGACGCGGCGAGACTCTTGACGCTCTCCAGTACCTCTGCTCAATTATTGCTAACAAGGGCGATAAGGACTATTTCAGAATTACTATCGACTGCTTCGGCTACAGAAGCAAGAGAAAGGAAACTCTCGAGCACCTTGCTGCAAAGGTTGCAAAGTCGGTTCTCCGCTCGGGACGCTCACAGGCTCTTGAGCCGATGAATCCCTATGAGAGAAGAGTTATCCAC
The DNA here is from genome assembly GCA_900319195.1 of uncultured Ruminococcus sp. Taxonomy (GTDB): domain Bacteria; phylum Bacillota; class Clostridia; order Oscillospirales; family Ruminococcaceae; genus Ruminococcus. The sequence goes on from ONNL01000043.1 coordinate 3,458, forward strand.
TCGGCAGTTTCTGAGATAGAGGGTGTTTCTTCACGCTCTGTCGGCGAAGAGCCTTACAGAAAGATAATTATTTCCTCAAATAATCCCCGTCCGAATAACAGACGTCGTGACGGCGGAAGAAGAAATGACAGAAGAGACAGACGTCCGCGCGAGAATTACGAGCGCAAGCCTGTTGATCTTTCTACAAGCTTCGAGAAGGACTATAAGAGACCAAAGCCCGAGGACAGTATTGAGGGCGGTCTTTACGGAAAGATAGAGCTTTGATTATTGCAAATATTACAAAACAACGGCTTATTATGCCGTTGTTTTTTTGAGGTGATGAAATGTCAACTGTTGCGGCAATATCGACTCCAAATGCAGTCGGTGGGATTGCAGTTATAAGAATTTCCGGCGAGGACGCTCTCGGCGTTGCTGACAGGGTTTTCCGCGGCTCAAAGAGTCCGCTTGAAATGCAGGGATATACCTGCGCTTACGGTATCGCATACGACGGTGACGAGCACCTTGATGATGTTGTGCTGACTGTTTTTCGCGCTCCGCACAGCTATACGGGTGAGAATGTAGCTGAGATCTCATGTCACGGCGGCATTTTTGTCACAAGGAAGATACTTCGGGCTGTTCTGAAAAACGGAGCTGTCAACGCGCAGGCTGGCGAATTCACCAAACGCGCATTTCTCAACGGAAAGCTTGACTTGACGCAGGCTGAGGCGGTAATGGACATTATTTCCGCAAAGGGCGAGCGCGAGCTGAAAAATGCCGAGGAGCTGCGTGAGGGTGCAGCATTCAAAAAGGCACGTAAGTGCTCGGAAATGCTCATGAAAATTCTCGGAGACCTCGCTGCATGGGCGGATTATCCCGAGGAGGATGTCCCTGAGGTCGAACCCGACACTCTTTGCATGGAGCTTATTGAGGTGCGTGATGAGCTCTCGACTCTCGTAAAAAACTACGACAGCGGACGAATTATCCGTGAGGGAATTCCCACAGCTATCATTGGCAGACCAAACGTTGGGAAGTCCACTCTTTTCAATTGTCTGAGTGGCTGTGAGAGGAGCATTGTCACCGATATTGCAGGCACGACGCGCGATGTTGTCGAGGAAACTGTTCGCCTCGGGGATATTGTCCTGCGGCTTTCGGACACTGCGGGTATTCATGAGACAGGCGACCTTATCGAAGGTATCGGTGTTGAAAATGCCGAGAAGCTCATGGATTCGTCACAGCTTGTAATTGCTGTTTTTGACGGTGGCTGTCCTCTCACGGCGGACGATTTTGCATTAATTAATAAAATTAACAATAATAATTGTATCGCAGTTATCAATAAAAATGATGCAGTTCAGCAGATTGATATTGCTCCAATCAGTGAAAAAATCAAACATATTGTCTATCTCTCCGCAAAGCAGAGCGACGGAATTGACCGTCTCGAGAATGAGATCGAACAGCTTTTCAGTATCAGTCCCGACGATTTTTCAGATGTTACAGCAACTAATGAACGCCAGAAATCATGTATTGATGAGTGTCTCAGCTATATTGATTCTGCTGTGAACTCTCTCAGAAACGGCGAATTTCTGGACGCTGTAACTGTTCTAATTGACAGTGCCGAGCAGTCGCTTCTTGAACTTACAGGCGAAAAAGTTACGGATAATGTCGTTGATGAGGTCTTTTCAAGATTCTGTGTCGGAAAATAAAATGTTTCACGTGAAACATTCGGAGGAATTTCTATGAACTATAACATGGGTGAATATGACGTAGCGGTTGTAGGCGCGGGGCACGCGGGTGTCGAGGCAGCTCTTGCCTCCGCCCGACTCGACTGTAAGACGATAATGTTCACCATTTCACTTGATCAAATAGCAAATATGCCATGTAATCCGTCAATCGGCGGCACTGCAAAGGGACATCTTGTCCGAGAAATCGACGCTCTTGGCGGCGAAATGGGCAAGGGAGCGGACAAATGCTTCATCCAAAGCAGAATGCTGAATCGCGGAAAAGGACCTGCTGTACACAGTTTGCGCGCTCAAATCGACCGCGTGAAGTATCATAATTACATGAAAAATATCTGTGAGCATCAGGAAAATCTCTATATCAAGCAGGGCGAAGTAACGGAAATACTGTCGGAAAATGAAAAAATCACGGGTATCAGGACATCTCTTGGTGCAGAATATTCGGTAAAAGCTGTAATAATTGCTACCGGAACATATCTGAAGGGTAAGATTCATATTGGAGAGGCTAACTACGAAGCAGGTCCCGATAATGTGCTTCCAGCAAAGTATTTATCAGATAGTCTGCGAAATATAGGTGTGGAGCTCAGACGCTTCAAAACAGGTACTCCATGCAGAGTCAACAGAAGAAGCATAAATTTTGATGAAATTGATCGTCAGGACGGCGATACTGATATTGTTCCGTTCTCATTTGAGACTTCGAGTGCCGATCTTCACAATCAAATTTCATGCTACATAAGCTACACAAATTCAGATACACATAGTATTATCCTATCAAATCTTGACCGCTCACCTCTGTATTCGGGCAGAATTCAAGGTGTGGGACCGCGATACTGTCCGTCAATTGAGGACAAAATTGTTAGATTTCACGACAAGCCGAGACATCAGCTCTTCATTGAACCAATGGGACTCGACACAGACGAATACTATTTGCAGGGTATGTCATCATCACTTCCTGAAGACGTTCAGCTATCATTTTTGAGGACGATCAAGGGACTTGAAAATGTGGAGATAATGCGTCCTGCATACGCGATTGAATATGATTGCTGTGACCCGACACAACTGCTGCCAACTCTTGAATTCAAGAATATCAGCGGACTTTATGGTGCGGGACAGTTTAACGGTAGCTCGGGTTATGAGGAAGCTGCTGCTCAGGGAATCGTTGCAGGAATAAACGCTGCACTTAAAATTCTCGGAAGAGAGCCTATGATCCTTGACCGAGCAAGCTCGTACATTGGTACTCTCGTTGATGACCTTGTCACAAAGGGGTGCACTGACCCGTACAGAATGATGACTTCAAGAAGTGAATATCGTCTCATTTTGCGTCAGGATAACGCTGACCGTAGATTGTCGCACATTGGTCACGAGGTTGGATTAATTTCTGATGAGCGCTTAAAAAAGCTTGAAATCAAGGAAAAGCTCATCTCAAATGAAATAAATAGAGTCAAGCACCTCAATATTTCACCTTCAGAAAGTTTAAATAATTATCTTACTGAAAATGGAACAGCTCCAATTTCTACAGGATGCAAATTAGCTGATTTGATTCGCCGTCCGCAATTAAATTATAACAATCTTGCTATATTTGATGAGGACAGACCGCTGCTGCCTTCTGATGTTTGTGAACAGGTAGAATTAGAAATAAAGTATGAGGGATACATCTCAAAGCAGATTGAACAAATCGAACAAATGAGGAAGCTTGAAAAGAAAAAGCTTCCGCTAAATGTCGATTATTCGACGGTTTATGGACTTAGACTTGAAGCAGCTGAGAAACTTAACAAGATACATCCTGTATCAATCGGTCAGGCATCACGAATATCGGGAGTATCCCCTGCTGATGTCTCATTACTAATAGTATGGCTGCAAAAGAATTCGGAGGAACAAAATGCTACCTGATTTTGAATTTTCTTGCTCTGCATTTAACAAGTACGGACTCACTTTGACAGAGGAATTATATCAGAAGCTTGAAATATATGCTGAGTTTCTTGTCGAGTACAATAACAATGTCAATCTTACGGCAATTACCGACCCGACAGAAATCCTTTTTAAGCATTATATTGATAGTATCCTTGCGACAAAATATGTGGAATTTCCCAAAAATTCGTCACTTATTGATGTTGGCACCGGTGCAGGCTTCCCGTCAGTACCGCTGAAGCTGTACAGAAATGATATTAAGATAACATTGCTTGATAGTCTGAATAAACGTATTGAATTCCTTAAACAGCTTTGCGATAAGCTTGAGATTGAGGCAGAGTTTATCCATGAACGTGCTGAGAATGTCTCAAAGTTGCCAGAATATAGGGAAAAATTTGACTTTTCTTGTGCACGTGCTGTTGCAAATATGTCATTGTTAAGTGAGCTATGCATACCATTTGTAAAGGTTGGCGGAAGTTTCGTCTCATTGAAGGGTCCATCCGAGGATATTTCTATCGGGGAAAATGCCGTTAATACTCTCGGTGGAAAAATTGAGAGGGTTGACGAATATCAGCTTGAGGGAGAGGGTCGAAAAATAATTTATGTAAAAAAAATATCGCAGACTCCGACAAGATTCCCCAGAAATAGCAGTCAGATTAAAAAGAAACCGCTCTAAAAAATGAATAATCATTCATAAAAACCGCGTATTTGTCGAAATACCGCGGTTTTTTCTTGTGGTAATTATTTCCCGAATGTGCTAAAATAGATTTAGAAAGAAATTTCGGGAGGTAAATTATGTCAGGATTTATGAATTTTACAAAGGAAAAAACAGTGAACAAGGTGCTTGAAATTGGGATTGAAAGAATAATACCAAATCCACACCAGCCTCGCACGGCATTTTCGGACGAAGAAATAATGAAGCTTGCGAATTCAATTTCGCAGAATGGTATCTTACAGCCGCTTACGGTTCGTAAAAAGGGTGACAAATATGAGCTGATAGCTGGTGAGCGACGTCTTAGAGCGGCAAAAATTTGCGGACTTCGAGCAGTGCCTTGTATTGTTAACGATATCAGCGAAAAAAATTCGGCAATTCTTGCACTAGTTGAGAACATTCAGCGTCAGGACCTTTCATATTTTGACGAGGCTTATGCGATTGAAAAGTTGATAACAAACTATGGAATGACGCAGGAGGAGGCTGCAATCAAGCTTGGACGTGCTCAGAGTACGATTGCTAACAAGCTTCGTCTCCTTCGCTTGACGGCTACGGAACGTGATATTATCATGCAGGCAGGACTTACAGAGCGTCACGCACGTTCACTGCTGAGACTATCAAGTCCGCAGGAGCGTCTGAGCATTCTTGAAAAGATCATACGTAACAATCTCAATGTTGAACGTACAGAAAAGCTCATAGATGACTATATTTCGGGAAAAGAAGAACGTGAGAGCTGTCGCAGAAGGTCAGCTGTTTTTCAGAACGTAAAAATGTTTGTCAATACGATAAACAAAGCAGTCGAGACCATGCAGGCGGCAGGAATATCCGCTGACTCCCGAAAAATCCAAGGCGAGAGCTACATAGAATACCGTGTGAGGATTCCTTATCAGCACAGACAGCAGTGAAAAATGTTTCATGTGAAACATTTTTTTGAAAAAATTTGCCCATTGTATTTACAAGCGCCGCGAAAAGTGATATAATTGTATTTGTAAGCATTTTAGTGCGAAAGGGTGAATTTATGGGTAAGATAATTGCCGTCGCAAATCAGAAGGGCGGAGTCGGCAAATCGACCACAGTTGTCAATATATCGGCATATTTCGGCTCGAGAGGATACAAGGTTCTCTGTGTGGACTCAGACCCGCAGGGAAATACCACCACGGCTTTCGGTATCAGAAAAAAGTCACTTTCGGCTACGACGTATGACGTAATTACGGGAAAAATCAGGATTCAAGACGCAATCGTGGAGACAGAATTTGAAAATGTTTCAATTCTCCCTGCAACTGAGGACCTCGCAGGTGCTGAGATAGAATTGGTCAACAACGAGGACAGGGTCAACAGACTGAAAATGCAGCTGCTTGGCTGTAAATCGGACTTTGATTACATTTTTATTGACTGTCCGCCTGCACTTGGCACGATAACTATCAACTGCCTCGTTGCGTGCGACAGCATAATCATTCCGATGCTGGCTGAATTTTTCGCCCTCGAGGGACTTTCACAACTGATGAACACTATTAAAATAGTGAAGAACAACTACAATCCCTCACTTGAAATTGAGGGTATACTCTTCACAATGTTCGACGGAAGGCTTAATGTAGCCAACGACGTTGTTGACGAGGTAGAAAAATACTTCCCGGGAAGCGTTTTTGAAACGAAGATCCCGAGAAATGTAAGAATTTCCGAGGCTCCGAGTCATGGCAAGCCTGTTATGTACTACGACAGGACTTCAAAGGGTGCTGCTTCGTATGAGCTGCTGTGTCACGAGATGCTCGGTGAAAAGGCTGAAACTCCGAAGAAAAAGCGCAGGGGTATTTTCAGCAGAAACAAATAAAGAAAGGCAGGCTGATGCACTATGGCAAAGGGTGGTCTCGGCTCGGGCTATGACTCACTTTTCAGCGCAAATACGACTGATGTTCAAGTCAAGAGAACTCTCAGAACAGCCGATATAGAGCCAAACCGCGACCAGCCGCGTAAGAGCTTCAGTGATGAGGCTATAAATGCGCTCGCGGATTCGATAAAGGAGCACGGTATGCTCCAGCCGATACTGGTCAGACCGATAGCAAACGGCGGCTATCAGATAGTCGCAGGTGAGCGCCGCTGGAGAGCTGCACGCAGGCTCGGACTTGAAGAGGTCCCCGTCACTATAAAGGAGCTCTCTGACAGTGAGACGATGCAGATCGCAATAATCGAAAATTTGCAGCGTGAAAACCTGAATCCTATCGAAGAAGCGACAGGTTACAGAGACCTTATCGAAAAGTTCGGCATGACTCAGGACAGTATCTCAAAAATGGTCGGACGTTCACGTTCGTCGATTGCCAACTCGGTGAGACTTCTGAGCCTTCCCGATGAGGTCCTTGAAATGCTTGAAAACGGTGATATTTCGGCAGGTCACGGACGCGCGCTTCTTGGCTTTGAGGATGAAAAGCTTCTCATCGAAACAGCGGAGAGAGCGGCGGACGGATTCCTCACGGTACGTCAGGTAGAAAAGCTCGCTCAGAATGAGAACAGTGAGAAGTCCGAGGAGAAGCAGTCCGACAGGAAAATTGACAACTATTTTGTTGAAATGGAGCTGTCGCTGAAGGAGAGACTTGGTCGAAAGGTCAAGGTCGATTACGGCAAAAACAAGGGCGTTCTCGTTCTTGAATTTTATGATAAGGAAGATCTCGCAGGACTTGCTGAAAAGCTTGCAGGTGAAGAATAAAGGAGAATTCAAATGATTGACATTAAACTTATAAGGACAAATCCCGAGCTCGTAAAGGAAAACATCAAGAAGAAGTTTCAGGACGAAAAGCTTGAGCTCGTTGACAAGGTTGCGGCTCTCGACGAGCAGTTCAGAGCAACTAAGGTAGAGTGCGATAATCTGAGAAATCAGCGCAAGGTAAAGAGCAAGGAGATAGGCGCTTTCATGAGCCGCGGCGACAAGTTCAAGGCTGAGGAAGTCAAGAAGGAAGTGGCTTTGATAGGCGCTGAGCTCGAAAAGAAGGAACAGCTCGAGACTGAGCTTGAGGCTGAGATCCGCAAGATAATGCTCGTTATCCCAAATATCATCGACGAAAGCGTTCCGATCGGTAAGAATGACACTGAGAATGTTGAGGTTGAGCGTTTCGGTGACCCGTTTGTGCCCGAGTTTGAGATTCCTCACCACGTTGATATTATGGAGAAGCTTCACGGTATCGACCTCGACAGCGCAAGAAGAACAAGCGGAAACGGCTTCTACTATCTCTGCGGCGACATTGCAAGGCTCCAGTCATGTATCCTCTCATATGCCCGTGATTTCATGATCGACAAGGGATTCACATACTACATTCCCCCGTTCATGATAAGAAGCAATGTCGTTAACGGCGTTATGAGCTTTGACGAAATGGAAAACATGATGTACAAGATCGAGGGCGAGGATCTCTACCTCATCGGTACAAGTGAGCACTCCATGATAGGCAAGTTCATTGACACAATTATTCCCGAGGAGGAGCTCCCGAAGGCTCTCACAAGCTATTCTCCCTGCTTTCGTAAGGAAGTTGGAGCACACGGCATTGAGGAGCGCGGAGTATATCGTATCCACCAGTTTGAAAAGCAGGAAATGGTCGTAGTATGTAAGCCCGAGGATAGCATGGATTGGTTCAGGAAGCTTTACAGCTACACTGTTGAATTCTTCAGAACACTTGATGTTCCCGTAAGAACTCTCGAGTGCTGCTCGGGCGACCTTGCAGACCTCAAGGTAAAGAGCCTTGATGTTGAGGCATGGTCACCGCGTCAGAAGAAGTATTTTGAAGTGGGAAGCTGCTCAAATCTCGGTGACGCTCAGGCAAGACGACTCGGTATCAGAGTCAAGGCTGCGGACGGTACAAAGTACCTCGCACATACCCTCAACAATACAGTTGTTGCACCTCCGAGAATGCTCATTGCATTCCTTGAGAACAATCTCAACGAGGATGGTTCGATACGCATTCCCGAGGCTCTCAGATACTATATGCGCAAAGACAAGATAGAAGTCCCCGAAAAGTAAGATATACAGCGGATAACAGACGGCGGTCAGCGATGACTGCCGTCTTTTTCGTCTCCCCACTTTGCCGCTGTACAGAGACACATCGTAACAACACCGACACTTCCGCCAAACATTGAGCCGAGCAAAAATCCAAGCATAAAAACACCTCCGAGGATATTATTGCCCTCAGAGGTGCTGATTATTCATTTATAATAAAAAAAAGAGAATATTTTGTTGCAAATGCCACTATTTTTTTCCGTGAATATGTGTTAAAATAAACATACATAATAAGTATGGAGGACATATAATGAAAAAAATAACAGACGATATAATCTACATCGGCGTAAATGACCACGAAACAGACTTGTTTGAGGGAATGTACCCTGTCCCCGAGGGAATGGCTTACAACTCATACGTTATCTGCGATGAAAAGATCGCGGTAATGGACACTGTTGACGGCAATTTCACGAACGAGTGGCTTGCTTCTCTTGATGAAGCGCTCGGCGGACGCACTCCCGATTACCTCATTGTACAGCACATGGAGCCCGACCATTCGGCAAATATCCTCAATTTCATAGAGAAGTATCCGACAGCCGCAGTTGTCGGAAATGCAAAGACCTTTGCAATGATAGACGCTTACTTTGAGGGCATAAACCTCACTGAAAAGGTAACGGTAAATGACGGCGACACTCTCAGCCTCGGCAGGCATACTCTCTCATTCATCATGGCACCAATGGTGCACTGGCCAGAGGTAATGTTCACATATGACAGCACCGACAAGGCATTTTTCAGCGCTGACGCTTTCGGAAAGTTCGGAGCGCTCGACACTGAGGACGACGACTGGGCTTGCGAGGCAAGACGCTATTACTTCGGTATAGTAGGCAAATTCGGAGCTCAGGTGCAGGCTGTACTTAAAAAGGCTTCAGCACTTGAAATCAACACGATTTGCGCTCTCCACGGACCCGTACTCACGGAAGACCTCGGCTATTACCTTGATCTCTACAATACATGGTCATCATACGGAGTCGAGTCCGAGGGCGTAACTATCGCATATACATCGGTTTACGGCAATACCAAAAAGGCAGTTGAGATTCTTGAAAAGAAGCTCACAGAAAAGGGCTGCCCGAAGGTAGCACTGTTCGACCTTGCAAGAGACAGTATGTCTGAGGCAGTCGAGGACGCATTCAGATACGGAAAGATAGTCCTTGCGACGACAACATATAACGGCGGCATTTTCCCGCCTATGAAGCAGTTTATCGACGCTCTCACCGAGAGGAATTATCAGAACCGCACGATAGGTCTCATTGAAAACGGCTCGTGGGCACCTACCGCGGCAAGAGTTATGACGGGAATGTTTGAAAAGTCGAAGAACATCACATTCCTCGATACATTGGTAAAAATCAAGGCAGCAGTCAGCGCGGAGAACATTACTCAGATAGAGGCGATGGCAGACGAGCTGATGAAATAAAAAGGCAAAACCTACCCAAAATAAAAGGAGGATCAGTATGAAGGTAACACTTAATCCCGACACCGAAGTTGTTGACAGGATCAAACAGGGACTTGAACGTACAGGCGGCTATTGCCCTTGCAGACTGCAAAGGACAGAAGATACAAAATGTATGTGCAAGGAGTTCCGCGACCAGATAAAAGATCCCGAATATGAGGGATTTTGCCACTGTCTTTTATACTATAAATCACTGGAGGACTGAAAATGAAAGAAATAGCTATTACAAAGGAAAATTTTGAATCAGAGGTAGTAAAGTATACAGATACCCCCGTGCTCCTCGATTTCTGGGCAGAGTGGTGTGGACCGTGCTCAATGCTCTCACCGATAGTCGCAGATATAGCGGAAGAACTCGACGGTAAGGTCAAGGTCGGCAAGGTAAATGTTGATGAACAGCCCGAGCTCGCCGCAACTTTCAGAGTGGACAGCATACCGCTCCTTGTTGTTATGCAGAACGGCAAAATTGTAAACGAGGCAGTTGGTCTCAGACCTAAGGAACAGATCCTCGAAATGCTGAAATAAGTATTGAACGGGGAGGCCTCATTCCGAGAGCTTCCCCGTTTTTATGTACGTATCTGTATTACTTGTCGTCCTTGACGCTCTTTTTTCTGCCGCGGGTGGACGTACCTGTTTTCTTTGCAGTGTTTGAGGCAGCCGCAGTCCTCTTAGCAGCGGACTTAGCGCTCGATGCTGATGTTTTCCTTGATGCTGTCTTTTTTTCACCCGTGGACTTTCCGGCA
>ONNL01000097.1 GCA_900319195.1 uncultured Ruminococcus sp.
GACAAAAGTTTTTGGAGTTTGCTATTTGCCGATTGCAGGGAGCAAATCTTTGATTTGCGTATCTGCAAGGCACTTTAAATCATTTTTGTATAGTCAACGTCGAATTATTTTTGACGTTGACTATACATTGACATTTCTGTATAAACAACTATTGCAAACAGCTATTATCTTACCTTCGAGCCGCAGGGGATACTGTCATCTGCGAATATCACCTTTACGCCGTCGGGAGTATCAGCCGCGCAGATCATACCGCTGCTCTCAACTCCGCAGAGCTTTGCAGGCTTGAGGTTAGCGATAAGCTGTATCTTCTTTCCGATAAGGTCCTCGGGAGCGTAATACTGAGCGATACCCGACACGACCTGACGTCCGCCCATACCGTCGTCAAGCTGTAAGCAGAGGAGCTTCTTCGACTTCTTGACCTTTTCACAGGCTGTTACCTTTGCGACACGTATATCGACCTTTGCGAAATCGTCGATAGTTATCTCGGGAGCGAGCTCGGGGATCTCGGGAGCCTCGTCCTCAGCCTTTGCCTCGGCTATCTGAGCCGCCATTCTTGCCTTTGCCTCCTCGATGAACTTATCCGCGTCGATACGTGCAAACAACGGAACAGGCTCACCTACGGACTTTCCGGCTTCAAGTCCGCCGAATGCTTCAAGGCTTGCAAGGTCGCGCTTATCCGCGCCCACCTCGTCAAGTATCTTCTCGGCAGTTTCGGGCATGAAGGGAGTGAGCATTACACCGATGAATCTGATAGCTTCAAGCAGATCATAGAGCACTGTGCCGAGTCTTGCGGAGTTTGCCTCGTCCTTTGCGAGCACCCACGGAGCAGTCTCGTCGATGTACTTGTTAGCGCGGCGTGCAAGGTTCATTACAGCATCCATTGTGTCAGCCATTTTGTAGTCGGCAAGGAGCTTTTCAACGGTCTTGGGGAGCTCGACAGCCTTTGCCGAAAGCTCGTCGTCAACGTCCTCGTGAACTGTGGGAGCCTGAATAACTCCTCCGAAATACTTCTTGTTCATTGCAACTGTACGGTTGACAAGGTTGCCGAGAGTATTTGCAAGGTCTGCGTTGTATTTCTCGATGAGCGATTCATAGGTGATAGAGCCGTCCGAGTTATAGGGCATTTCACTGAGCAGATAATATCTTGCGCCGTCAACTCCGAAGTCCTTGACAACGTCGTCGGAGTAGATAACATTTCCCCTCGACTTGCTCATCTTGTCCTCACCGAAGAGGATCCAGTTGTGACCGAAGAGCTGCTTCGGGAGCGGAAGTCCGAGTGCGTGGAGTATGATAGGCCAGTAAATAGAGTGGAAGCGCATGATGTCCTTGCCGATAACATGGCAGTCGCACGGCCAGTATTTGCCGAACATCTTATCCGAGCCGTCGGGGTCATAGCCGAGGGCAGTGATATAGTTGCTGAGCGCGTCTATCCACACATAGATAACGTGCTCGGGGTCAAAGGTTACGGGAATGCTCCACTTGAAAGTTGTACGTGAGACGCAGAGGTCTTGGAGTCCGGGCTTTATGAAGTTGTTGAGCATTTCTTTCTTTCGGCTTTCGGGGACGATGAAATCGGGGTGCTCCTCGATGTAGTCCTCGAGCCATTTCTGATACTTTGAAAGCCTAAGGAAGTATGCCTCCTCGTTTGCAGGCTGTACGGGTCTGCCGCAGTCGGGACATTTGCCGTCAACGAGCTGTGAGGCTGTCCAGAAGCTCTCACAGGGAGTGCAGTACATTCCCTCGTATGAGCCCTTGTAGATGTCGCCCTGGTCGTAGAGCTTCTTGAATATCTTCTGCACCGACTTTTCGTGATAATCGTCAGTCGTGCGGATAAATTTATCGTTTGAGATGTTCATGAGCTTGCAGATATTCTTTATCTCGTCGCTCACTCTGTCAACGTGCTCCTTCGGTGAGATACCCTCTTTTTCAGCGAGCTCCTCAATTTTGAGACCATGCTCGTCAGTACCCGTGAGGAAGAAAACGTCATAGCCCTGCATTCTCTTATAGCGTGCAACAGCGTCAGTAAAGACGATCTCATAGGTATTGCCTATATGCGGCTTCTTTGAAGCGTAGGCGATAGCGGTAGAGATATAATAAGGCTTTTTTTCCATTTTTATCGCTCCATTCAGATTAATGATGTTATGATTCTATTATACACCATTTTTTTCGATTTGTCACGTACTTTTTTTGAATATCGGTCATTTCAGCATTATCGCCTGTGTTAAGCCTTTTAGAGCTGTGCTGTCCCGAAATGTTACCTTTTTTGTGTCATTCTCACGAGAATTAATTTTAAAAATGGACACAGAAATTTTGGAACATTTGGTAACACCTGCCTGCTGATATGTTTTTCGTGCATTTTTCGAGGGAGCTCTCTGAGCAGTGAGCTTTTCTCGGATTGCTTGTCTTGAGGCTTTGCTTAAATTTTCTCCCCATACAGCACTCGTAAAGACTGACCGTCTTTCGTAACAATGAGAAGTGCTGTATGGGGAGAAAA
>ONNL01000045.1 GCA_900319195.1 uncultured Ruminococcus sp.
CATTTATTATTTCTGTGTATGCCATTAGATAAGGAGCGATTCCCTTTGCATCGTTTTCGGTGATACGTTCACTGAGGTAGTAGTCAGCGGAGCCGTCGCGGTAGGGCTGACCGCCGAGACCAGCCATGAGGCAGATATTTTTGAGTATCGGCAGACCGTCGCTGCTGCGGACTATGAATTTATCCGTCACCGCAAGGAGCGCGTCCCTGCCTGCCGCAAAGAGCTTCTCATCAGCCGCTCCGAGCCTGTACGCCTTCATTGCTGAATATGCAAACAGGAGAGTGCCGCTTGTCTCGGTATAGTTTCCCTCGAGACCTTGCCGATAGGGGAGCTGGTCGAGCATACCGTCGGGATTGAGCCTTGCCGCAAGAGCATCAAGCAGCTCGCAGAGCATTGACGCACTTGTTTCGCGGAGCTTGCTGTCCTCGGGAGACTCCTCCGTAACGTCTGCAAGTCCCGCGCACAGCCACCCCATTGAGCGCAGCCAGAATTCGCCCGAGAGTCCCGTAGCGCTGTCCGCCCACTTCTGAGTGCGTGATTCGTCGTAGCCGTGGTAATACAGACCTGTTGCCGAGTCGCGCATTATGCTGCGGAAGCTCCCGAGCTGAGCGCACACGTCACCGAGCAGCCTTTCACTGCCGTCCATCACGGCATATTTCGTCTCAAACGGCAGAGCCATGTAAGCGCCGTCGAGCCACATCTGGTGCGGATATACCGCCTTGTGCCAGTAGTTTCCGCATTTCAGCCGCGGCTGAACGGAGAGCAGGCTGAACAGCTTCTCATACGCGAGACGGTAGCGCTCGTCACCCGTTTTTTCGTGCAGGAAGATGAGATTTCTGCCGCCGTTGAAGTTGTCGATGTTCATGTCGGCAGGATTTAGAGTGGGGATATTCCCGTCGCTGTCGATATAGCGCCTCATGAAGCTGTCCGCGTAGCTGAGCAGTCTCTCGTCGCCGCTCTGCTCATAGAGCATGATGACAGCTCTTATCATGCAGTTGTCAATATAGTTCCATTTTACTGGCTTGCTGAAAATAAAGCTCTCTCTGTTCCAGAGCGGATGCTCGGGGTCTGAGGGCAGAATGAGCTTTTCAATATATGTGTTTACGGCTTCGCTGAGCCGATCTGTTCTGATCATCCGGAAAGTCCTCCCGCAGTAATACCGCTGACGAATTTTTTCTGTGCCGCAAAGAATACAGCGACGGACGGGATAAGTCCTATCACTGACATGGCGATTATTTTTCGCTGCTCATAGCCCTGACCCGTGCTGTCCACAGAAAGCCGCAGTGCAAGAGAAACAGGATATCTATCGACCGAGCGTATCATTATCAGCGGTGTAAGGAAGTCGTTCATTGTCCACAGGAAGCTGAACACCGCGACTGATATTATCGCAGGCTTTATGCAGGGGACAAGAACGTATATGAGCGTCCTGAAGGTGCCGCAGCCGTCTATTCTTGCAGCCTCGTCGAATTCCTTCGGTATACCCTTGAAGAACTGTATCAGTATGAATACGAACATTCCTTCACACGCAAAGAGCGAGGGTACAGTCAGCGGTATATAGGTGTCGAGAAGCCCGACCTCGCTCCACAGCAGATACATCGGGAGCAGAGTCACTATCGACGGCATGAGCATACCTCCCATGAGGAAGGCGAAAAAGAGTCTTTTCAGCGGAAAATCGAATCTTGCGAACCCGTAGGCTACAAGCACAGATGATGTTACCGCAAATATGGTTTTTGGCAATATTATTCCGAATGTGTTGAGGAAGTAGTGCCCCATGGTGTAGGGAGTCACCGTTTCCCATGCGTTTTTATATACACTCAGCTCTATCCTCGGCGGCATGAACCACACGGAGCTGAATATCTCACGGTTTGTCTTGAACGACGCGCCTATCAGCCATAGCAGAGGGTAGAGCATGATGACTGCAAGAACGGTCAGCAGCAGATATACGGGGAGCTTTTTCTTCATGCGCTGTCCCTCCTTCTGCCTGTCACGCGGAACATTATCAGCACAACGAGTCCTATAACGGCGAACATCGTCCACGAGACAGCGTTTGCGTATCCCATGTTGAAGTGACCGAACATCTCGCTGTAGATGAGCATTCCGAGCGTGTACGTGCTCCCGAGCGGACCGCCGTCCGTGAGCATATACGGTGCATTGAATTCCTGCATGGCTGCGATAGTCTGGAGCACGAGGTTGATGAAGATGACGCTTTTCAGCTGGGGGAGGGTGATGTGTATGAATGCACGGAAGCTTCCGCAGCCGTCCACCCTTGCCGCGTCATATAGCTCACGAGGTATATCGCGCAGAGCTGTCAGAAAAATTATCATTGTAGAGCCGAATTCCCACAGTCTCAGCAGAACTATCATGAACATAGCAGGAGCAGGCTCGCCGTACCAGCTTACAGGTGCCGCCCCGAGCATTTTCAGGAGCTGATTCACAAGTCCGTCCGAGGTGAAGAGGTACTGCCACATGATGACGACAGAGAGGTTCGCACCGAGTATCGACGGCACATACAGAGCTGTCCTGTAAAAGCCTATACCGCGTATCTCCGCATTCAGCAGCAATGCCGCACACAGTGATACAAGGAGCTTCAGCGGAACGAGCAGAGCTGCATATTTCAGCGTGACCGCGAGAGCGTTCCCGAATTTTTCGTCGTGCAGCAGTTGGGTGTAGTTTTCAGATCCTATGAACTTCGGTGCGCTTATGCCGTTGTATTCCGTCATTCCGAGTATGAATGAGCAGATGAAGGGGTAGAGGATGAATGCCGCAAAGCCGATAATGAACGGCGTTATGAGCAGCAGTCCCGTAAATCTGCTTACCCCGACGGGATTTCGGTATGAGTGCTTTTTCATTTTCTGACCTTCTTCAGATATTCCCCGACAGCGCTGTACATCTCCTTTGCCGCCGACGCAGTATCAGTCTCGTCGTATGAGACCTCCTCGATAGCCTTGCTGTAAAGCTCATGCATCTGCGAAAGCTCCATGTATGGACTGATAGTCACAGTGTCCGCAGCTTCGAGCATTTCGTCGCTTTCCTGAGCAAGTCCCGCAAGCTTTCCGCTGTCCTCGAGCGCCTTTTCCGCGTATGCCGAGGACGGTATGCCGCGTGTAGTACCGAGAATCTCCGCGCATTCCTTGTTGTTGAGGAGGAAGTCCATGAGAGCGGCAGCTTCGTCGGGGTGCTTGGTGTTTTTCGACACAGCATAGAGCATCGAAGGCTTTATCATCCAGCCTCCATTGCCGTTTTCGCCGCTGAGGAGCGGTCCCGTTTTGAGCACACCCTCACCGAGCACGGATTCATATTTGCCGACAGAGCTCCCCCATTCGAGAACGCCTGCGACCTTTCCGCCTATGAATTCCGACGACTGATAGAGAGCGGCATTGCCGTCCTCGTCGGCGCGGGATCTTACCGTGCGGATAACGTGATTGTCCTCAAGCTGCTTGTAGAAGTCGAGCGCCGCCTTGATGTCGTCCTCCGTGAAGCCGAGCTCACCGTCCATAGTGATGAACTGCCTGCCTGTCTGCTGCTGAACGTACACAACAGCGAGGTACCATGCTGAGCAGCCGGTCTGAATGTCGAGATCAAGAGGGTAGAGACCTTCTCCGCTGAACTTGCTTCCGAGGCTGATGAGTTCGTCCCACGTCTCAGGGAAAGCCGCACCGAGCCTGTTGTAGACATCGGAGTTGTAGAACAGACATCTTCCGCTTACCGAGACAGTAACTGCGTTGAGCTTTCCGTTTACCTTGCCGAATGACAGCACGTCGTCCCCATAGCCCGAGAGGTCGAGCGTCTGAGTGAGCGTGTTCAGGTCGTAGAAGCCGTTTCCGTCGGGCGACATGGATATGAGCCAGTCGTAGTTGATCTGCATGAGGTCGGGTTCAGAACCGCTGCTTATCTGTGAGATCGTCTTTTCCTCCCAGCCGTCCCAGCCTCCGTATTCAGCCTTGACGGTTATTTCGGGATGGAGCTTGTTCCAGAGCTCGAGTGCCCTGAGTGTAGCGTCGTGGCGGTCATCTCCTCCCCACCACGAAAAGCGTATCGTGCATTTGTCCAGCTTGCCGTCGGGCTTTACCGTTTCGGCATCTGATGAACACGCACAGGCAGAGAGTGTAAAAGCGCAGCAGCAAGCTGCAATTTTAGGAATAATATTTTTCATACTCTCAGATTCCCAAGGACTGCCTGCAAAGACTCATGATGCGGACAGTCTCCTTAATATAATGATCAATTAATTATAACACGTCCCGAAAAAAATAGCAATAGGCACAGGAAAGATTTGCGGAAATTTTTTCACTGCCTGTGACTTCGCAGCACTGAGAATATATAATGTGTATAATATAAATATTAATTAATTAAGTAAAATATATAGGCAATCAACAGTTTTTTTGGCTTTTATAGTGCAAGTCTACAATTTTTATCCATATAGGGAAATTATTCTTTACTTTTTGTTGATTATATGCTATGATATACATAGCGTGTTATTTTCTTAGAGAAATTATATTTTATTTTGATTATTTAACTTTAAAACCCCTTTACTTTTGCGTTTCAGTGTGCTAAAATGTAAAGTGATGATTAATGCCCTATGGCAGATTGGAGTTACATTGATATGATAAATAAAATAAAATCAGACAGCATGGACCTGCTTTTTGAGGCTGTTCTCACACTTGAAACCGTTGATGACTGCTATAAATTCTTCGATGACCTCTGCACGAGCATTGAGCTCAAGGCGTTTGCACAGAGACTTCACGTTGCACGTCTGCTCGATGAGCATAAGGTCTACAACAAGATAGTTGACGAAACTAAGGCAAGCACGGCGACAATAAGCCGCGTCAACCGCTCGCTCAAGGACGGCAATGACGGATATAACATCGTCTTTGACAGGCTCAAGAAAAACGGTAAGCTTTGATTGCCCAAAGCGGACATTATCAAGGATTTCAGGCTTCTGTGTACGTTATGCGGAATGCCTTAAATACAGGAGGACTCTGCGATCACAGGCAGGGCGCTCCCGAAAAAACTATATTTATTAAGGAGTTGTTGGAACTATGAAGCTGAAAAGATTTCTCAGATCCGTTGTTGCGCTCGCTTCATGCGCTGCTGTGACCGCTTCGTACTGTGCTTTGCCCACGGGTGCGGCTGTCATAAACAAGGAGAAGGAAAACAATTATGACAACTTTGCCGAGGCGCTCCAGCTTGCACTCTGCTTCTACGACGCTAACAAGTGCGGTGATGAGGTAGCAGAGGACGGCTATTATTCATGGCGCGGAAATTGTCACGTAAAGGACGGAGTTATCCCGCTCCAGCCTATGAACCCCATGCCTGAGCTCTACGGCGAGGAAAAGAACGACGGCTCGGAAAACGGTCAGAAGCAGGAGGAAAAAGAGGATAAGCAGCCTATCGGTGAGGGCGACGGCGACGGCGGTCTCAGTGCTGCTGAGGGACTCTACGAGGGCGTTAATATGTCGCAGGAATTCATCGAAGAGAACCGCGAATTCCTTGACCCCGACGGAAACGGCACTCTCGACCTCACAGGCGGCTGGCATGACGCAGGCGACCACGTAAAATTCGGTCTGCCCGGAAGCTATTCTGCTTCGACAGTCGGCTGGGGCTATTATGAATTCCGTCAGGATTACATTGACCTGGGACTTCAGAAGCACGTCGAGGACGAGCTCCGCTGGATAAACGATTACTTCATGAAGGCTACCTTCCTTGACGATAAGGGCGAGGTAGTTGGCTACTGCTATCAGGTCGGTGAGGGTAACAACGACCATAACTACTGGTGCGCTCCCGAGCTTCAGGTGGACGGCACAGTCGTTGCTTCATCAAGCTGTGCGGTAAAGAGACCCGCTTACTTCGCAACAAAGGAAATGCCCGCTCCCGACCAGTGTGCAGGAGCTTCGGCTTCACTTGCCATAAACTACCTCAACTTCAAGGACACAGACCCCGAGTATGCTGCTGAGAGCCTCAAGTATGCAAAGGCACTCTATGAATTTGCAGTTGCTACTCATGAGGAGGTATGGACTCCCGGTACAACTCCGAGCTCAAGTGTTCTCGGATATGACGGCGGCTTCTATCACTCAAGCTATGATTACGACGAGCTTGCATGGGCAGCTGTATGGCTCTACTATGCATCAGTTGCTGAGGACGAGACTCAGAAGCAGGCAGCTTACGATAAGTACATCGAGGACATCATCAGTGTTGATGAGTCGATAACTCTCTCGGGCGACGGCGGCTATGACGCACAGGCTCAGACAGGTCAGCAGCCTTCACACCCCTACACCGGCTATATGAAGCGTATCATCACAGATACAGGCAATAGCTGGCAGAACATCTGGGTTCACTGCTGGGATACAGTATGGGGCGGCGTTTTCGCTAAGCTCGCTCCTATCACAAATACCGCTCGTGACTGGTATATCTTCCGCTACAACCTCGAATTCTGGTCTGGCTGCAGCGCTACTGAGGACTGCTCAAAGTGGGGCTATGAGCCGCTCCACTCTCATAAGGATTTCGGTCCCAACGACTACCTCTGGAATACTCCCATGACTGCTGAAGAGGTAAAAGCACTTCCCGACAAGGACGCAGGAGATTTCATCAAGAAGTCACCTTACGGCTGGGCAGTTGTTTCAGGCTACGGTTCGGCACGTTACAACACAGCAGCAGGTCTTTGCGCTTGTGTATATGCAAAAACAACAGGCGACGACGTATTTTTGCCGTGGGCAAAGCGTCAGATGGAATACATTCTCGGTGACAACCCCATGGGTTATGCTTATGAGGTCGGCTACGAGTACAGCTATGCAAGCAATCCTCACCACCGTTCATCACACTGCTCTGCAAAGCAGGCAATGGATGACCCTGTAAATCAGGTACACACTCTCTGGGGTGCACTCGTCGGCGGTCCTGACCTTGACGACTACCACGAGGATATAACCAAGGAGTACATCTACAACGAGGTAACTGACGACTATAACGCGGCATTCTGCGGAGACCTTGCAGGACTCTATCACTACTACGGTGCGGAGGGCAAGGAGCTTGCCGACAAGAACCACGTTATCGAGGACTTTGATATGTCCAAGAACGCATACACAGGCTTCGAGCAGATAGACGCTGACGGTGCTCCGCTCCCGACAGGACTTTATGTTGCAGGCGGCAAGAATCAGGAGCAGGATAACAGCATTCAGCTCAAGATAGTTGTATACAACAGAACTATCGACCCTCCGAAGTTTGAGAGCAACCTCAAGGCAAGATATTATTTCAATATCAGCGAGCTCACAGATGAGGGATATGACTCGAGCTATATCGAAGCAAGAATCGACTACGACCAGGAGAAGAGCTATACAAACGGCGAAAATGAAGCGATACTCAGCGGTCCTACCAAGTATGACGACAAGGGTACCTACTACATTGAGGTATCGTGGCAGAACTGCGATTTCTACGGAAGCCGTACATATCAGGTAGCACTGGTCAATAAAATGGATCAGGAAAAATATGTATTTCCTAAGTGGGATTCGTCAAACGACTACAGCTATTCTGACCTCGTTTCCTTTGAAGACGATAACGAAGCAGCTGCTATCACAGATAAGATAACACTCTACGCTGACGACAAGCTCGTATGGGGCGTTGAGCCTGACGGAACAACTCCCGAGGAAACAACGGGCGGCACAAGCGGTATCGTTTACGGTGATGCTAACTGCGACGGCTTTGTATCAGTTGCAGACCCGACACTTATCATGCAGTCGATCGCAAATCCGACAGATTTCACTTTGGACGAGAAGGGCAAGAACAACGCAGATGTAAACGAGCGCGGCGACGGTGTCACATCGGCAGACGCACTTTCGATACAGAAATTCCTTGCAGGCTCACTTGAGGAGCTTCCCGAAACGGCATAATATAACATTATCACAGGACCCGAGGCAGCAGCTTCGGGTCCCTTTTTTCTTGACAAATCACGTCCGATATGGTATTATAGTAGTAATGCAGGCTGTACAGTGTACAGCCTTTTTTGAAAATCTGCCACAGAAACGGGTGCTGTTATGGACAAAAGCATTTTCGCCTCGCTTGAAACGCCGTGCTACGTTATCGACGAGGAAATGATAAAACATGATCTTGAGATCCTCCGCGGTGTCGAGGAGCGCACGGGAGCGCATATCCTCCTCGCTCAGAAGGCATTTTCGTGCTATCACCTCTATCCGCTCATAAGCCGCTATGTCAGCGGTACAGCGTGCAGCGGACTGTATGAGGCTCGGCTCGGTCACGAGTGCATGGGCAAGGAAAACCACGTATTCTCCGCAGCCTACCGCGAGAGCGAGATAGACGAGATGATCTCCTACTGCGACCACATCATCTTCAATTCCTTCACTCAGCTTGACCGTTACCGCAGCCGCGTGCTGAACGCGGGCAAGAGGATAGGACTGCGTATAAACCCCGAATTTTCCACGCAGGAGGGACATGAGATATATGACCCGTGTTCACCGAAGTCCCGTCTCGGCATAACGAGGAGAAACTTCCGAACCGACGACCTTGAGGGAGTTTCGGGACTGCACTTCCACACCCTCTGCGAGCAGGATTCCGACGACCTTGAGCGTACTCTTGAAGCAGTCGAGGAGAAATTCGGGGACGTGCTCGGAAAAATGGAGTGGATAAACTTCGGCGGCGGTCACCACATCACCCGTGACGGCTACGATATACCGCGCCTTGAAGGGTGCATACGCAGAATGCAGGAGAAGTACGGGCTCACGGTGTATATCGAGCCCGGCGAGGCATTCGCGCTCAACGCAGGGTATCTTGTCACCGAGGTGCTCGACATAACGGAAAACGATATGCCGAATGTGATACTTGACACGTCCGCAGCCTGCCATATGCCCGACGTGCTTGAAATGCCGTACCGTCCGCCGCTCATGGATTCGGGAAAGGCAGGCGAGAAGGCGTACACCTGCCGACTCGGCTCACAGACCTGTCTCGCAGGTGATTCGATAGGGGAGTATTCCTTTGACTAACCGCTGAATATAGGCGACAGGCTCGTGTTTGAGGATATGGCGATATACACAATGGTCAAGAACAACACCTTCAACGGAATGCCGCTGCCCTCGATATACCTTCTGCACGGGGACGGCAGTGCGGAGCTGCTGAAAAAATTCGGCTATGAAGATTTCAAGTGCCGCCTTTGATACGGAGGGAAGTATGAACATTACCGACAGACAGAAGCGGCTGCTCGGACGGCTGAATGACTGCGGATATGAGGCATATCTCGTGGGCGGCTGTGTGCGTGACGCTCTCCTCGGACGCGAGTGCCACGATACCGATATTACGACGAATGCCCTGCCGGAGCAGATAACGGCGGCTTTCACGGACTGCACCGTAGTCCCCACGGGCATAAAGCACGGCACGGTCACGGTCATTTTTGAGGACGAGCCTGTTGAGATAACGACCTTCCGGATTGACGGGAGCTACACGGATTTCCGCCGTCCCGACAGCGTGGAGTTTTCACGCAGACTCTCCGACGACCTTGTCCGCCGCGACTTCACGATAAATGCACTTGCCGCTGATGCAAGCGGCAATATCACCGATATTTCGGGCGGAATGTGCGACCTTGAGCACGGGATCATACGCTGTGTGGGAGATCCCGAGAAGCGCTTCAACGAGGACGCTCTGCGGATACTTCGGGCGGTGCGGTTCGCGTCACAGCTCGGCTTTGAGATAGAGGAGGAGACCTCAGTGGAGCTCCTGCGTATGCGGACACTGCTCGCACACGTCTCGGAGGAGCGTATCCGCGACGAGCTTGACAAGCTGATATGCGGCAGATACTGCGTTGATGTACTGCTTAGATATCGTGAGATAATTGCACAGGTGATACCCGAAATGCGCCAGTGCTTCGGCTTTTTCCAGCATTCGCACTACCACAGGTATGATGTGTATGAGCATATCGTGAGGGCAGTGGGGAGCGCTCCGAATGAGCTTGTGCTGAGACGCGCAATGCTCTTTCACGATATAGGAAAGCCCTCCATGTTCACCATTGACGAGCGTGGAGAGGGACACTTCAAGGGGCACGCGGCAGTGAGTGCGAAAATTGCCGAGGACGTGATGAAGCGCCTGAAATATGACAACAGCTCCATAAAAGAGGTCAGAATGATAATTGCGGCGCACAGCGATAAAATATCGAGCGATAAGCAGATAAAGCGCATGGTCTCGAAAATGGGACTTGAAGGCTTCCTAATGCTGCTCGAAGCGAAAAAGGCGGACAACCTCGCAAAGAACGATTTTGTGTACACCGAGAACGAGGAATTCGACCGCTTTGCCGAGACTGCACGGAGGCTCGTTGCGGAGGACAGCTGTCTGAAAATATCGCAGCTTGCTGTGAACGGGAATGATATGCTGGCGCTCGGACTAAGGGACAGGCAGATAGGCGACGTGCTGAATATACTGCTGGAAATGGTTATTGACGGTAAGGTGGAGAACTCGCGTGCGGAGCTTCTCAGGACTGTTAAGTACATGAAAAACCGAATATAAAAAAATCGGGGAAAGCCTGTTTGCAGGCTTTCCCCGACAGCTTTATGTCAGAGCTTTTGTGTGAGCAGCTTTGCGCGGACAGGCTCCTCAGTCCTCAGCTTTTTGCCGAGATAGTATCTGAATGCGGTCATGTTTATGAGCAGTGCTCCGAGCCATGCTGCGACCTCGGCAAAGGCTGTTGTCCTGAAACCGAATGTGCCTGTGAGCGAGACGATAACGGCGACTCTCATCACCATTTCAAATATTCCCGAGAGCATGGGGACTGTCGGGAATCCCATGCCCTGTACTCCGTTGCGGAATACGAAGAGGAAGTCCACAGCAAACAGCATTATGCCTGTTATTGGGAGAAATTCGGCTGCAAGAGCTATCGGCTTCTCGCCGTTGAGCATGAGTCCTGCGAGCATACGCGGGAAGAATACCATGAGAGAGCCGAGTATCACATACGACACTGCCGCGATAGTGATGCACACTCTGAGTCCCGAGCGGATACGCTCGTAATTCTTTGCGCCGTAATTCTGGCTCGTATAGGACGACATCGTGTAGCCTGCCGTGCTTGCAGGATTCATGAATAGGTTGACGTATTTGCTGCAAGCCGAGTAAGCCGAGGTGTAGGCAACTCCCATGCCGTTTACGAAATACTGCACCACTATGCAGCCTATCGCAGTTATCGAATTCATGAGCGCCATAGGCAGACCGTTCTTTATGAGTATGTCGTAGAATGTGCCGCACTGTGCGAAGTCCTCACGCGAGAGACGTATCAGCTCGATACTTCTTAGCTTGCGGTAGCAAATCGAAGCCGAGACGAGCTGTGAGAATACGGTAGCTGCTGCCGCACCCTCAACGCCTGTTTTCAGGACGAAAATGAAGAGCGTATCGAGGGTTATGTTCATTGCCGAGGATATGATTATTGCCTTGAAGGGAGTGCGGCTGTCACCGAGCGCACGGAGTATGCCGCCGCAGAGATTATACGCGATAGTTGCCGCAAGTCCGCCGAAAACTATGTAGCCGTAGCGCAGGCTCTCGTTGATAATGCTGCCGTCGGTGTGCATGATAACGAGAATATCCCTC
>ONNL01000099.1 GCA_900319195.1 uncultured Ruminococcus sp.
GACCTCGGAAAAGGCTACTCTAAGGCAGGTCTTGACGGCGTTTCACTTGACACCATGACGACCTCGCTCTACGGAGATTACGGCAAAAAGACCATTTCAAGATATGATTCCATGAAGCTTCTCACGGAGAACTATGCAAAGCTTGACGGCTCGCTTGAAAAAGGCATACTTGCGGACTGCGCAAATGCCTACGCTCTGCCGTATGTCAGCAATATAAGCGGAGTTCCCCTGACATCGAGCAGATTTGATTTGTTCGATGAGGATATACCGTTCTATCAGATGGTAGTGCACGGACTTATCCCGTATTCGACAACCGCTGTAAACGGCGATGCCGACCCCGAACAGCTTCTGCTCATGGCTGCGGCAACAGGCAGCAATCTTTCATATGACCTGCTTTACAGCGAGGTCAGCGACCTCAAGGACACCGAGTTCGACATTTACTACTATGCTAATTATGAGCACTGGATAGAGACTATCGGTTCGGAGTATCAGCTCCTCAAGCCGATACTTTCAAGCACGAGCACGGCGTCCATCACGGACTATGAGACCGAAAACGAAGGCAAGCTCGTTACGACGACCTACTCAAACGGCGATGTTGTCAAGGTTGACTTCGAGGCAAAGACAATAGACTTCAACGGCGAGCATTATGACCTTGCCGAATATGCACAGGAAGGAGGGATACGTTTCTGATGAATGAGAATAATACAGCTCAGACAGCGGCAGAGGAAACAACAAGAAGCAGTATCAATGTTGTTGTGAAGCCTGCAAAGAGGAGCAGACTTTCATACGAGAAGCGAAAGGGACTTTACGGCTACGGCTTTATTGCGCTGTGGCTCTTCGGAACACTGATGTTCTTCCTTATCCCTCTCGGAAAATCACTCTGGTATTCATTCAACCACGTCACAGTCGAGCCCGGACATCTCAACACGGAATTTCTCGGCTGGGCAAACTACATCAATGCATTCAACGAGGACCCTCTGTTCACGGCAAATCTCGAGGAGATGCTCATTGAAACGCTCTGGAAAACTCCGCTCATACTTATATTCTCGCTGTTTATCGCAGTTGTCCTGAATCAGAAGTTCAGGGGAAGAGTTCTTGCACGAGCAATATTCTTCCTGCCTGTCATCATTGTTACGGGTCCTGTTTTCAAGATAATCAACGGTGATATGGATTCGACGGGCAACACGGGTGCGGCACAGTTCTCGACGATGTTCTCAACGGACCTCGTGGGACAGCTCATGCAGTTCCTCGGCATATACGGACTAAGCGACAAGATGAGTACGCTTATATCCACCGTTGCCGACAACATCTTCGGTATCGTATGGAGCTCGGGAATACAGATACTTCTGTTCCTTGCGGCGCTACAGAACATTCCGCCTTCGGCAAAGGAAGCCGCGCAGATGGAGGGAGCTACCTCATGGGAATACTTCTGGAAGATAACCTTCCCGTATGTAAGCCCGTTCATACTTGCAAACCTCATCTTCACGGTGATAGACACATTCACAAGTCCTATGAACTCGGTAATGGACCGTATCCTCACGCTTCAGAAGAAGGAGCTTGAATATGGTCTTGCGGCTTCAATGGCATGGATATACTTTGCCATAGTCCTTGCGGCTATCGGACTCATCACATTCATAGTAAATAAATTCATTTACTATGAGGTAGACTAAGGAGGTGCGGAAAATGGCTGAAAATACTGCTGCTGCCGCGGCTCCTGTTGTAAAGACAGAGCATGAGATCGGAAATGGTCTCACTCCGAAGCAGATGAAAAAGCTGAGAATGAAGAATATGTCGGACGAGGAACTGCACTACATAAGGCGCAGGGCTGTGTTCGACAAGATATGGCCGATATTCAGATTCCTGATAATCTTCGGTCTCGGATTTGTGATTCTCTATCCGCTCATTTATATGGTGAGCTGTACGTTCCGCGAAAGAGCGGACATGACTGACCCGACGGTTATGTGGATACCGCGTCATTATACGCTCAACGTCCTCAAGGAGACCATTATCGCAATGGACTTCTGGAACACGCTCAAGAACACGCTTGTGCTCAACATAGGCTGCTCGCTCGTGCAGGTAGTATCGTGTGCGATAACAGGCTACGGCTTTGCGAGGTTCAAGTTCAGGGGCAAGGCGCTGCTCTTCGGAGTGGTCGTTTTGCAGATACTTGTTCCGACGCAGGTAATATCGTTCCCTCTCTATGCGCAGTTCAGATACTTCGGCTTCGGAAGCTTCAAGGTCAACCTCATTGACAATATGCTTGCGATGTATCTCCCTGCAATAACCGCAAACGGAATACGCTCGGGACTTATGATACTCATTTTCCGTCAGTTCTTCAAGGGACTGCCGAAGGAGCTTGAGGACGCTGCCTATATCGACGGCTGCGGACCGTTCAAGACCTTTGTTAGAGTAATGGTACCGAATGCGGCTTCGTCATTCCTTACGGTTTTCCTGTTCTCAGTTGTATGGTACTGGAACGATTACTATGTAAGCTCAATGTTCTTCACAAACACAAAGACCGTTGCAACAATGCTCTATAACCTCGATAACGAGTTCAAGAAGAGACTGTTCAACGACCCGACGATACAGATAAGTCCGCGTGAGCAGATAGTCTGGAAGCAGGCAGGCTGCCTTATTTCGATAATGCCGCTGCTTGTCATGTATGCATTCCTTCAGAAGTATTTCACTGAGGGTATCGAGCGTTCGGGACTTGTTGCATAATGTGAAATCCAAAGAAAGCACTCTGCTCGGAGCAGGGTGCTTCTTTTTTCATATTATTGAGGACTGTATATTTGCTTGACAATACTGTTTTCGTATATTATAATAAATGAAAACAAGATAATGATCCAAGCTGACCGAATAGTGCAAGAAATATCAAGAAGCGTATCTTTATCTATGCGGTAGCTGCTGCACCCGAGGGACAGTCATATGCAAGGGATATTGACGAGAAGTACGGAGTGACCTATGATATGCTCGTCGGCTCGGACAAGTGAATAAAAAAATAACGTCAGCAGACATTCCTCGGGAAGTCCGCTGGCGTTTTTGCTTGCATTGATTTTACTTTTGGAGTTCTCCATGAGAGAGCGACTTGAGGTAGGCATTGATGAAGCCGTCGATGTCGCCGTCCATAACAGCCTGAATGTTGCCGTTTTCAAAGCCTGTACGGTGATCCTTTACGAGAGTATAGGGCATGAATACGTAGGAGCGTATCTGCGAGCCCCATGCTATCTGGTTCTGTACGCCCTTGATGTCGGAGATCTTTTCGAGGTGCTCACGCTCCTTGATCTCAATGAGCTTTGAGCGGAGCATTTTCATAGCGTAGTCCTTGTTCTGATACTGTGAACGCTGAGTCTGGCACGAAACAACGATACCCGTCGGCTTGTGGATAAGTCTTACGGCAGATGAGGTCTTGTTTACCTTCTGACCGCCTGCACCGCTTGAACGGTAAACCTCCATTTCAATATCCTCGGGACGAATATCGACTTCGATAGAATCGTCGATTTCCGGCATTACTTCAAGAGCGGCAAAGGAGGTGTGTCTCCTGCCCGAAGCGTCAAACGGAGAAATGCGGACAAGTCTGTGGACTCCCGATTCCGACTTCATATAGCCGTAGGCATTGTCGCCTTCGATGAGGATAGAAGCGGACTTTACGCCTGCGTCGTCGCCGTCGAGCATATCAAGGAGCGTGACCTTGTAATCGTGGCGCTCTGCCCAGTGGTTGTACATTCTGTAAAGCATTTCCGTCCAGTCCTGAGCCTCTGTTCCGCCTGCGCCTGCGTGGAAGGTGAGGATAGCGTTTGAGCCGTCGTACTCGCCGCTGAGGAGAGTCGAGAGCTTTTCGTCCTCGAACTTATTTTTGAATGTGTCATATTCAGCGTTTATCTCGTCGATGGTCGAGTCGTCCTCAGCCTCTATCGAGAGCTCGACGAGGGCAATGAGGTCCTCAAGGCTTGCGTTGAGCTTTGTATACCTCTCTATCTTCTTTTCAAGGGACTTTGTCTCCTTCTGTACCTTCTGTGAATTTTCGATGTCATCCCAGAAGCCGTCCTGCATGGTCATTTCGTTGAGTTCTTCAAGTCTCTTTTTAGCCGCAGGAATACCGAGAACATCGGCAAGCTCGGTCATCTTTTCACGGTAATCGGTGATTTCAACACGTAAATCGTCAAGTATGATCATGGTTTATATCCTTTCAGTGAAAAATTCGATTTCAAATACATACAATATTATTATATCATACATTTATAGAAATAGCAAGAGGCACGGAGGAAGATTTCCTATTAATTGTAACTTCACTGCGAACAATGAGACATCAAGCCGAAAAAAATCAGACGCTTGACACTGCGCTCTGCGAATGGTATAATTATATTATTAAATCAGACGGGGGAGCATGACTTGAAAAATCTTCTATTCATAGGCGATGTCGTGGGAAATGCAGGCTGTGAGTTCCTCAGCAGCAAGCTCCGCACCATAAAGCAGATGTACGGCATCGACATGACCGTTGTGAACGGCGAAAATTCGGCACAGGGCAACGGCATAACAAAATTGTCCGCGGACATGATATTTTCCGCAGGCGCGGACATAATAACAACAGGCAATCACGCATTCCGCAGGCGCGAGTCACTCGACATCTTCGACAGCGAGTTCATACTCCGCCCTGCAAACTATCCCGAGGGAGCTATCGGCAGAGGTGTCTGCACTCTCGATATGGGAGCATACTCCGTTACTGTCATAAACCTCATGGGTACGGTGTTTATGGACCCTCTTGACAATCCGTTCACCGTTATCGACAGCATTCTCGACGAGACCGACGCCAAGAACATCTTCGTTGACTTTCACGCGGAGGCAACGTCCGAGAAAAAGGCTATGGGCTATCACCTTGCGGGACGAGTTACCGGCGTTTTCGGCACACACACTCATGTCCAGACAACTGATGACTGCATACTCGGCGGCAGGACTGCATATATTACCGATGCAGGCATGACGGGTCCCGAGGAATCGTGTCTCGGAGTTGAGATAAAGCCTGCTGTGGACAGACTCCGCTTCCGAATGCCCGTGAAATTCCGTGAGGCAGAGGGACCGTGCTTCCTGTGCGGTATTGTAGTATCTTTTGACGAAAAAAGTGGCAAATCGCACAAAACAGAGAGGATAATTATAAGATAATACACAAATTTCTTTAAACATACTTGATTTTTTCGGAGATATGTTGTATAATAGATTTATACAGGTAACTGCATTCATCAACAGGACTGCACCCCTATGCAGTCCGACGCAAACGTACACAGTTCATTTTACAGGAGGCATACTATTATGGAAATTTTAAAAGTCTCATCACAGTCAAAACCCAATTCTGTAGCAGGTGCAATTGCAGGAGTCATTAGAGAACAGAAAGCAGTTGAAGTGCAGGCAGTAGGCGCAGGTGCAGCTAATCAGGCGATAAAGGCTATCGCTATCGCAAGAGGCTACCTTGCACCCATAGGTATCGACCTTATTTGTATCCCCGCTTTCGCCAATATCGTGATAGACGGCGAAGAGAGGACTGCTATCAAGCTCATCTGCGAGCAGAGATAAGTAGTTAAAGCAATAACAGCACAGGGCGGACTTCTGTCCGCCCTTGATTTTTGAAGGAGAAAAATATGCCTCAGAATCTTTTCGGAAGCATTGAAAAACTAAAGGGAGTAGGTGCTGCACGCGGCGAGAAATACCGCAAGCTCGGCATAACCTCGCCCTTTGAGCTTATATACCATATCCCACGGGCATATCTCGACTTCGGCTCGTATGTCCCGATAGCGCAGGCAGTCATCAACGACCACAATTTCCTGAAGCTGACAGTGCTGCAAAAAATGCGTCCCACAAGGATACGCGGCGGACTTGTTATCTGCAAGGCTCTCGCGACCGACGGCACGGACGATATACTGATCGTCATTTACAATAATGTCTACTCGTTCAACGCGATAAAGGAAAACGAGACCTACTATATGTACGGCAAGGTCACGGGTACGTTTCTGCGCAAGGAGATCTCCGCTCCCTCCTACATAAAGGCGGAGGAAAATGTAGCGATACAGCCTGTCTATCATCTCACGCAGGGACTTTCCGTCAACATGATACGCACGAATATGAGGCAGGCTCTCGACATCATGCGCTCCGAGCCGTTTGAGACGCTGAGTGAGGCTGTCCGCAGTGAATACGGACTCTGTCCGCTCATGTATGCACTTGAAAACATACATTTCCCCGAGACTCCCGAGGCTGCCGAGATTGCTCGGGAAAGGCTTGCATTCGATGAACTGCTCAAGCTCCAGCTCGGAATGTCGCTGATAAAATCGCGCTCGCGTGAAAAGACGGCATTCCGCATGGACAGCTCGATAGGCATTGAGGGCTTCACCTCGCTGCTGCCGTTTGAGCTGACCGACGACCAGCGGAAAGCCGTTGACGAGATAATTGCCGACCTTTGCAGGAGCGTCCCCATGAACCGTCTTTTGCAGGGAGATGTCGGCAGCGGAAAGACCGCTGTTGCGGCGGCTGCCTGCTGGTTTGCGGCGAAAAACGGCATACAGTCCGCACTTATGGCACCGACGGAGATACTCGCCGCACAGCACTTCAACACACTCAGCACTCTGCTTGAACCCTCCGGTATCCGAGTATGTTTGCTGACAGGCTCAATGACCGCAAAGAAAAAGGCGGAGCTGCACAGCGCTATCGCAGGCGGCGAATATGACGTGATAGTCGGCACTCACGCGATGATCCAGAAGGACGTTGAGTACGCTCACCTCGGACTTGTTATCACGGACGAGCAGCACCGCTTCGGTGTGGCACAGAGAGCGGCGCTCGCGGAAAAGGGCGATTCTCCGCACAGACTTGTAATGTCGGCAACTCCGATACCGCGCACACTTGCGTTCATCATCTACGGCGACCTCGATATTTCGGTGATTTCGCACCTCCCGAAAGGCAGAAAGCCGATAAAGACCTATGCTGTCACGAGCAAGATGCGCCCGAGGGTGTTCAACTTTGTCCGCGAGCACCTCAAAAACGGCTTGCAGGCGTATGTGGTCTGCCCGATGATAGAGGACAGCGACAGCGACCTCCTCGCAGTCAAGAGCTATGCAAAAAAGGCTGCCGAGGGCGACCTTAAGGGCTGTACCACGGCACTTCTCCACGGACGCATGAAAACTGCGGAAAAGGAGAAAATAATGAAGAAATTCCGCGATGGCGAGATACAGGTGCTTATCTGCACGACGGTCGTTGAGGTGGGAGTAGACGTGCCGAATGCCGCGGTGATGGTGATAGAAAACGCCGAGCGCTTCGGACTTTCACAGCTCCACCAGCTTCGCGGACGCATAGGACGCGGCAGCGCAGAGAGCTCCTGCATACTCATAACGGACAACACCTCCGAGGACTGCATCACCCGTATGAAGATAATCTCCTCGAGCACGGACGGCTTTGAAATTTCACGTGAGGACCTCAGACTGCGGGGTCCCGGAGACTTCTTCGGCAGCGCACAGCATGGACTGCCGCCGCTGAAAATAGCGGATATTGCCTGCAACATGGAGCTTATGAACATGGCACAGGAATGCGCGAGGAAGCTCCTTGAAGCTGACCCCGAGCTGAAAGCTCCCGAAAATCGAGCGCTCCGAATGGATACGATGAGACTTTTCAGCAGGGAGATAACAGTTTAGGTTCGGAAATTAACAAAAAATTACAAAAAAATCGCAATTTTATCCAAAATACTTGACATTTGCTTCGCAGGTATAGTATAATGAGAATAACAGAGCCGCTCCGTGTCCCTCAGCACGACGGCAGCACTGAAAGGAGTTTGTATTATGAATAATTTAAAGCGCGTTCTCGCAGGACTTATCGCTGTTACGGCAATGATGTCAACAGTTGTTGCCTGCGGAGACACAAAAAACGGCACCTCTAAGGAGGAGTCAACAACACAAAAGCCCTCGGACGATTTCACCATTGCTTATGGTGATGAGGTGACAACAGCCGCTGCACCCTCTGCGGATATGGAGATAACATGGCTCGCTGATTACGACCTCAATCCATCGGGTAATCAGGATCGTTCCGTTGCCCTCTCTCTCTTCGAGGACGTATACGGCGGAAAGGTAAACTATGTTCAGACAACGTCCGATGAAAAGTTCACAAAGCTTGCTACCATGGTGCTTGCAGGCGACGAGGTGGATATGTTCCCGTATGAGTGGGACGCAGTTCCGAACGGCGTTATGAAGGGACAGTACGAGCCGCTCGACCCGTACTATGATTCTCTCGGAATGGATACTGATCTCTGGGACGATATGAGCGATGTCATTGATATGTTTGAGTATAACGGTCAGCACTATGTTGTTCCGTATTCGCTCTCTGACCCGCTCCTCATAACATACAGCAGAAAAATGATGCAGGCAGAGGGTCTTGACGACCCGTACACACTCTATCAGAACGGCGAGTGGGACTGGGACGCTTTCATGGAAATGATGGAGGCTTTCGTTGCCAATGCTCCCGAGGGTCAGCAGAGATACGGTATCAACGGCTGGTTCGGACAGGCAATAATCCAGTCAACAGGTCACACCGTTATCAACTACGACGGCGGTAAGTTTGAGAACAATATCGACGACCCCGAGCTTGAAAAGGCTGAGCTTCTCATGCAGGAGATACACGAAAAGCAGCTCTACAGAAACGAGTGGATAGGCTACTTCCCCGATGACCAGTCAACTCTCTTCTTCGCAATGGCAGACTGGGCGCTCGGCGCTTCAAATGCCAAGAACGAGGGTCAGGACCTCATGATAGTTCCGTTCCCGAAGTCACCCGACGCTGACGATTACTACCTCTGCTGCAACTACGGCGCAAAGATGCTCGTCAAGAATTCCAAGAAGGGTGCAGGCGTTGCAACATATATCAAGTGCGAGAGACTTGCAGCGACTGAGGATTCCTACCAGCAGGCTGCAAAGGATAAGGCTCTTATCGTGCAGAAGTCCGCAAGCGGCATCACTCAGAGCTATGTGACAGAGGAGCAGTATGACGCACTCCGCACATATCTTGACCCCGCAAATGTTGTTCCGATGTTTGATTTCGGCTACGGCATGGGCGAGAGAATGTACAGCTCGGGCGAATATACCTATGAGACAAGAGGCGTTATGGATAACCTCACGTCTGCTCTCCTTGAGGGCACTGATGCTGTTGATTCATGGGCAGCCCTCCGCGACGCTTGGACAGGCGTTGTAGACGAGGAAGTTTCAAGATTCAA